>CALBEE010000178.1 GCA_937927575.1 uncultured Saprospiraceae bacterium
TATACTTTCCATCAAAGTCTGTTGCCTCCGCGATATCAGTACCTTCCACGTATACATATGCTGAAATCAGAGTCTCTCCTATTTCTTCGTCTGTTACGACTCCTGAGATTGAGCCTTGCTGTGCAGATAATGATACACTGATCGCTGCTAGAAATAAGAATGTTAAAAATTGCTTTACCATTTTAATTTGAATGTTAAACTGTTTTACCTAATATTTTAAACTGTTTGCTGTCCAACCACTTGGACTATTTACAATGCAAAGGTAAATTCATCATATGTAGACAATATGACGCTTTGATTAATAGAGCGTTAAGAATAGGGCAAGAATATTAACATTGGGGTAATATTGACTAATGCGAATTAGATATCGCCCCTAAGGGTGGTTTTTTGAACAGACTGCAGTGCAAACTTTGTGGCAATCAAAAAACTAGATAAGCATAATCTATTAAGATTAGTCAATAGAGTAAAAATACGCTTAACTAGTGCTTTACAAATCTCAATGTACTAGTTTCACTCTCCGCATTCATAACCTGAATAAAATACATGCCACGAGATAAGTCTGAGATATCGAGATTAGTTACTTCATTTGATACTAGTTGTAGCTTGCCTTCAATGTCAAAGATCATTACTTGCTTCAGTATTTTTTCACTATCTATCCTCAAATGAGAACTTGCAGGCACTGGAGAGATATTAAAATTGAAAAGCTCAATATTATTAGTGGATACTGGATCATAATTTTCATACCATGCGATTTTGTCGTCTGATATAGAGGCGGACATGACATCTAAGTCACCATCATTATCTAGGTCGGCGATATCAACATTATTGCCATCCAGAACTGGACTCTCACTAATGACATGGGTCGTAAATGTGAGTTCATCATTAGATTGTTCGTACCATCTTACGTCCATAGTAAAATTGGCAATAGCAGTAGCAACGATATCCATATCTCCGTCTTCATCTAAATCAACTATCCTCATAGAAGAACTACTCAAATCTGAGATAGCAAGTCCTGGACTCAATTCTCCACCATTATCGTTGAGATAGAGTGTAGTAGGCATATCAAAATAATTAGAGGCAAGTATATCTACATCTCCATCTAGATCAATATCACCCACTTCTAACTGTGTAATACTTTCTCCTTCTTCTGAAATCAAAACAGCGTCAACAAAATTTCCAAAGCCATCTGAATTTTCTATCCATTTGATACCGCCGTCTCTCAATGAACATACCACATCAAGATCTTGATCCATATCGATATCAGCCAGTTTCACTATGGTCGGCTTATTATCGTTTTCTAATACCAAGAGTGGAGGAGAAAAATCACCTAATTGATTTTCATTTCTATACCATACAATCTCATTATCCATTAATGTTGATGTGCTAAAGCCCGTACCAATAGCTGCAACAACAATATCCATATCACCATCTCCATCTATATCACCTACATCGACAGAATTTGCTCTTGATACATTATCATCTATCACAATGGTATCACTAAACATAGCTCCTCCCTCATTTCTGATCCAAAAAACAGTCGATTGGAAAAACATACAACCAATTATATCTAAGTCATTATCTCCATCCAAATCTGCAAGATGTATATCGACAACACCTTGTACATCTTTAGTGATCAAATTTTGCATCTTACTATAGCCACCTAAGCCGTCTGTATTTTCGAACCACCCTATTCTTCCATCTCGATTCGAAGCGGATAATACATCGAGATCTCCATCATTATCTATATCAAGAGTTAAGACGTCATAGGCTTCATCCGTAAAAGTTTCTAATCGCCTACCCTCCGAATAAGTATCAAATTGGTCTCCATTGGGTATATATGAATAGCTCTTTAGGTCTCCGGCAATAAGATCCAAAAATCCATCACCATTAAAGTCTTTGAACACCAATGTAGGTATATACGAAGTAGCATTTATGATCCATCTAGCATTAGCTACTCCATCTTCCACTGCATTTTCAAACCATAATATTTCACTAATTTCTGGAGAATGAATAACTAAATCATTTTGACCATCTTGATTAATGTCTACAACTCTTACAACAGTTATATTTGAAATATTTTCCGTGAGCAAGACCTTATTATTATATCCATTATCAAACTCTAACCAACTTAATCTACTAATTCCGAATGCAAGTTGTTCTATAATCATTAAATCTAAATCTCCATCATTATCAATATCTCCTAATTTCTGAAAATCAATTAATCCATTATGATCTATTAGGATATTTTCAAAATCTGAACCTGTATTCTCATGCCAAGTAAGTACTGGAATAAGACCAGTGTGAGTTACGACATCTAAAACTCCATCATGATCTACATCGCCAATTTCGATTTCACTATTAGATCTAACTTCTAACTCTGAAATTAGAGATTTAGAATAGTTGCCTTCATTGTCCAGGTTTCTATAATAAATCAATTCTTCAGTCATTGACAGTACGACTAGATCTACTTTACCATCTGCATCCATATCCGCTGGAATTGTATTCAATGGTAGTATATTACTTTGAGAATTCGAAGAAATGATTATTTCCATATTAAAATTCCCTTCTCCATCGTTGAAAAATCCAACTATTTTATCATCAGATCTAGATACACCGATAATATCAATATCTCCATCGCCATCCAAATCTGCTGGCCAGGCATATTGTGCATCTTCTACCTCTAGGCTGATTACATTTTGCGTACCAAAATCTCCTAATCCATTCTCATTCTCAAACCAGGCTATCTTATTATCATCGGCAGATGCTGTAATCATATCATTATCTCCATCTCCATTGATATCAGCCATCTGTACATGGGTTACTCCCTTAGGTAAAATAGAATCATCTGCAATGATATGCTCTCCAAAAGTCAATTGGGCAGAGCAAAAACAGGAAGAAAGAAACCATCCTAATAACAATACATTTTTCATAATTATCATTTTTTCATTATACAATCAAAATAAAATAAGCTTCATTTCATCTATGCTTAAAAGCAAAATACAAAATATGCTACGGACAAAATCCTCCATCTCTGGCATATATATTTAATTTTAATAAGCTCGAACTGAAGTCATCCACTCAATATTTTTCAGTAGCCCTACAAATACGTTTAACTATTTCTTTATAAATTTCTTAGCACTCGTTTTACCATTTATTTCGAATAGTTCGATAATATACGATCCACTTTCCATGGAAGAAACATTTATACAGGAAGTCTCATTTTGGGTTAACATCAATTTTCCGTTAATTCCATAAATATTAATCTTCTCTAATTGTATATCAGTTTCGATAGTTAAATAAGTGGATACAGGTGTGGGTGATATGGTAAAATCAAAGCGCTCAACATCTTGTATTGAGACCATACTTTTATTCTCATACCAAGCCAATTTGTCATCCCCTTGTGAAACGGAAATAACATCTAAATCTCCATCATTATCCAAGTCTACAACTTTTATATTTTTGACATATAATAATTGGTTTTCATTTACCTTAAAGGGTTCTTGGCTCCAAATTTCATTTTCTTGCTCGATAATATAAATATCAGAAAAAATAGGATTCTCTTCACTTTGCATTGAAACAATAATATCTATATCTCCATCAAAGTCTATGTCAGCTAATTTCAGAGCATTACAACGTTTTTCATATATTATAATTTCTTCATCGAAATCTCCCAAGCCATTTTTATTAATCGACATATAAATAGCTTCTGATGAATTACCAGAATAGACTACATCAGTATCTCCATCATTATCCATATCAGCCACATCTACTACTCTTACATTTTGATTAATATACATAATAGGGCGAGCATTCATTTCAAATAATCCAGCAAACAGATTGGCAATCCAACTAAGTCCTCCATTCTCTAAAGCTGCGACCGCATCTATCCGTCCATCAGTATTAAAATCGGCTAATTCCACCATTGAAAGCGATGTAAAAGTCCTTAATACTTCAAAGGGTTCTGAAAAATTTCCATGTCCATCCACATTTTCATACCAGACAATAAATTTCTGATTACCACTGTCCGGTAACGCAGCATAATCGACAGCAACAACAACGTCCAGATCACCGTCTTCATCCATATCTGTCACCCGAATACTTTTAGGATTTTGAATGTTTGAATCGATAATGATAGGACTACTAAAGCTTCCTCCTCCTTCATTTCTCATCCAAGACAAAACATCCATGAAATCAGAAGATACTATTACATCATCCAGATCATCTCCGTCTATATCTGCTATATGTATATCTGAAATATACTTAATCCAATCGCTGATTAAGTTTTGAGTCGATACAAACAGAGAATCCGAATTATCATTAGAAAACCAACCGATTCTTCCATCATTATCATTAGCCGTTATAATATCATCATCTCCATCTTGATCTATATCTAACAATCCAAGATCTTGAAGATTATTCGTATACCTAACAAACGAATTAGGTTCAGTAAATTTATTCAAAGTAGCATCAAAATTCATCCAGGCAATATCGGAGGTGACAATGTCCATATGTTGATCTCCATTAACATCTCCTGCTAGTATAAATAAAGGGCAAAGCGTATCACTTACTACTCCCATGGCGCCATTGACTTCATTTATTCTATCAAAAGAAACTATACCCTCAAAAGCATGAGAGCTTATTGCAATATTAGAAATACTATCTAAATAAGTATCCAAAACATCAATAGAATGCATTATAATTTCCTCATCATACAAGATGTGTTTTTCATCATATTCACCCGTCAAATTATTAAATCTGAACCACAGTGGCTTTTCGTAATTATTATGCGATGAAACTATCAAATCCATATCACCATCAAAATCTAAATCCGCCAAACGCAATAAATCATATTGTCCGAATAGATCATCAATTTCATGAGTTACAAATTCAGCATCAATATTTTCATGCCAACTGACCTTATAAATATTTATTGACGGTGTTACTATGTCAATATCACCATCATTATCAACATCCGCTGCATCGAAAAAATATGTTTGCTTAAAATCTGTTTCAGATATTTTGGTAGATTCAAAAGAAAAGTCATTGGATAAATTTTTAAAGAAAAAAATATCAAATGATGAGGTATACACAAATATATCTAATTTACCATCTAGATCAATGTCTGCCAATCGTATATTTCTGGGTCTAATTTGAAGCTCAATTACCAATGCAGTAAAATTGCCATCTCCATCATTTAGAAATGCCATTAAATCATCACTTCCATTTCCGACACCAATTACGTCTAGATCCCCATCACCATCCAAATCTCCAACTCTTACAAACTGTGCTTGTAAAATTTCCAAACTTATTATTCTTTGTGCTCCAAAGTTCCCATCACCATCCTGATTTTCAAACCAAGCGATTTTATTGTCATTTTCAGAAGCACTTAATAAATCATTATCACCATCACCATCTAAATCTGCAAGTTGTACATGTACAGCATTTTCAGGTAAGTGAGAATTATCAGCTATAATATGTTCTTTGAAAGATAGTTGTGTGAAAGAACAAACTGGAAATAGCATCAGCAAAAGGAAACAAGAAACTTTATTCATAATTATCTGTATTTATTTATTGGCGACGGCCGCAAAATATTAAGCCAAATCGCATCAAATTACAAAATACAAAAATGCCATGGACAACATAGTCATCCATGGCTTCAATTATATAAACATTTTCAGCTTATCAAACTTCAAATAGCGTGATATATTGAAAAGTCTTTTTTATTCTTTAATCAACATTGCTTTTGCCACCGCTCCTTTGCTTCCTGATATTAGGACTACGTAAGCTCCTCTCTGTAGATTAGAAGTATTGATTTCTTGTGATTGAGTACCAG
>CALBEE010000179.1 GCA_937927575.1 uncultured Saprospiraceae bacterium
CAAAAACGGCCACCTCCGAAGAAGTAGCCGCTATAAATTTCAAGCCAAGAAAAAGGCCCTTTGTTATATGGTATTTAGCACTTACTAAAACATTTCTGTACCAGAGAAGTGGAATGAACCTTCGATGGCTGCATTTTCATCACTATCTGATCCGTGAACTGCATTTTCACCTATGCTTGTTGCATATTTAGCTCTGATGGTACCTGCAGCTGCTTCAGCTGGATTAGTCGCTCCTATAAGTGTACGGAAATCAGCTACAGCATTATCTTTTTCTAAGATAGCCGCAACGATAGGTCCTCTACTCATGAATTCTACTAATTCGCCGTAAAATGGTCTTTCTGCATGTACTGCATAGAATTCACCAGCTTTTTCAGCCGATAATTTAGTGTATTTCATCGCTACGATTCTGAATCCAGCTCCGTTGATTTGCTCAAGAATAGCTCCGATGTGACCGCCTTCCACTGCATCAGGCTTGATCATTGTAAATGTTCTGTTAGTTGCCATTGTATTATTATTTATTAAATGTCGATTTAAAAACGGTGCAAAAGTAAGAAAGCTATTGATATCATCGACGTTCTAACGTTGAATAAGTGCATTATTTTTATCACCTTCGCGTCAAATTATGATGGAGAACATAGCAGAGTTAAAAAGCTTATTGAGCTTACCACAGAATATTACGATCATAGCGCATCGTAATCCAGACGGCGATGCCTTGGGATCGGCTTTAGGTTTGTCCGCTTACTTAAAGCTACAAGGACATTTATTGAAGGTCGTAATGCCAAGTGAACACCCCAAGATTTTTAATTATATGGTGGGCATTGATGATATGATTATCTTTGATTTGAAGCACGATGAAGCTCGAGCTGCTTTACGTTCTGCTTCCATTATATTCTGCTTAGATTTTAATGGCTTAGATCGTGTGGATAAATTGGGACCTGTCATAGCTGAGAGTGATGCCAAAAAAGTCTTGATTGATCACCATCTTGATCCAGAGCCTTTTGCGGATTTCGTGATGTCTGATACGGCCGCTAGTTCTACTGCCGAATTGGTGTACGAATTTATCAGTATGCTAGGTGGTGCTCAAGACATAAATATTCCTATTGGTGAAGCCTTATTTACAGGCTTGATTACGGATACTGGATCATTTAAATATAATACTAGGTCTAATACATATAGAGTCGCAGCGGCCTTAAAAGATAGAGGGGTGGATGATTATTTCTTAAATGATAAAATCTTCAATAGTATGAAGGAAAAGCATTTAAGATTATTAGGCCATTGTCTAGCTAATCGTATGAAGATCATTCCTGAATATGGTGCTGCATATATTTATCTTAATAGAAAAGATTATACTGATTTCGATATTCAGCGTGGCGATACAGAAGGAATTGTAAATTATATGTTGAAAATCGATAGTATTGATATGGCCGGTTTTATAACTGAGCAACCGACCATCGTAAAGTTATCTCTTAGATCTAAAGGCGATATTTCTGTTCAGGAGATATGTCGACAGCATTTCAATGGAGGCGGACATAAAAATGCCTCAGGTGGAGGAGTATATAAATCTTTGAGTTATGTCATTAGAAAATTAGAAGAAGTAATACCGCAGCATCTTCCGAAAAAGGATATTATTGGATGATCATATCGTTAATGATCGTCTATTATTTGAAGTGAATTGTTCAACTTCCTTATCATTTAAAAAAGTAAAATTCAATAAGAATGAAATTAATTACAAAAATCATCATGCTATCTCTAGCAGTCTTAACTATTTATAGCTGTCAAGAGGCGCCAAAAATGATCAATGGATTTAAGTATGAAACTTCCAATTCAGGAGGTCAAGTAGCACAGCCAGGAGAATATGCTTATATGTCTATCATCATTAAGGATCAAAATGATTCTATTCTACAAGAAATGAAAGAAGGTCCTAATATGCCATTCTTTAAAATACCTACAGAACCTATTCCTTCAGCTCAGGCAAATCCGCTGCAAGATCTTGCGGCAATAATTGGTGTCGGAGGTGACGCTAGAATTTATATGCCTGTCGATTCTCTTACTAATCTTCCACCTAATCTTAAAGGGATGGAATATATCACTTATAATATGAAAGTTACAAAAGTGATCACTGAAGATGAGTTCCAAGCCGAGATTCAAAGAGTAAAAGACGAGGCGGAAGCTGAAAAGCAAAACGTTATAAAGGTGATTAACGAGGACCTAGCATTATTTAATGAAGGAAAATCTGATCTAATAAAAACAACACCAGATGGATTGAAATATATCATTCATGATGAAGGAAATGGGGATAGAGGTGAAGCAGGAAAAACAGTAGCCGTAGATTACTATGGTGTATTTACAGATGGTAATATGTTTGATAATTCTTATAGATCTGGGAGACCTTTTCAATTTACAGTGGGACGAGGTGAAGCTATACGAGGATGGGATTTAGGTATTCCTCTTTTAAAAGAAGGCGGTAATGCAACGATCTATGTACCTTATACTTTAGCTTACGGTGAAGCAGGAAGACCACCGTCAATTCCAGCTAAGTCGGACTTAATATTTCACGTAGCTTTGAGATCTGTAAAGTAACATAACTAATATTTCAGTTTGGTCTTTTTCGATTTTATCAATGCCTATATATGACTATTGAACAACTCAAAGAATTACAGTCCAGATTGACGATGATACGAGGGCATCTCGATATCGATAAGCGGTCTATGTCTGTCTCTGAGTTACAAGATCAATCATTAGATCCAGATTTTTGGAACGATAGTAAACGTGCGGAATCCATTATGCGCGATCTCAAGCTGCATAAATCTTGGATTGAAAAATACAATGCTTTGCAAGAGATGATTGACGAAGTGGAAGTGCTTTATGAATTTCAAAAGATGGAAGAGGCTACTGAAGAGGAAGTCAATGAAAAGTATAATAAAGCGGTGGAGGTAATTGATGATGTAGAATTCCGCACCACTTTAAATCGTCCTGAAGATGAACTATCATGTATTCTACAGATTAACGCCGGTGCGGGTGGTACCGAAAGCTGCGATTGGGCGGAAATGTTGCTGAGGATGTACGTGATGTGGGCTCAGAATAATGGGTATAAAATTGTAGAGTTGAATCGAACAGACGGAGATGTAGCTGGAATAAAGTCTGTTGAAATGGAAGTTCAAGGTGACTATACCTATGGTCTTTTACAAGGAGAAAATGGAGTACATAGATTAGTGAGAGTAAGTCCATTTAATTCTCAAGGGAAAAGGATGACTTCATTTGCATCTGTATTTATACATCCTCTAGCTGATGATCGTATCGAGATCGAAATCAATAATGCGGATATAGAATGGGATACTTTCCGAGCGAGTGGGGCAGGGGGGCAACACGTAAACAAAACCGATTCTGCAGTAAGGGTTCGTCATTTGCCCACAGGTATCACAGCGGAATGTCAACAGGAAAGGTCGCAACATCAGAATAGAGAGAAAGCTTTGCAAATGCTAAAGTCTAGGCTCTATGAAAAAGAATTGGAGAAACAGCGTGCAGAGAAGGAGAAAATTGAAGCTGGTAAAATGAAAAATGAGTGGGGATCTCAAATTCGCTCCTATGTATTAGATGATCGTCGAGTAAAGGATCATCGAACCAATCATGAAACTAGAAATCCAGATGCAGTGCTTGATGGTGGACTTGATGCATTTCTCAAAGCATTTTTGATGTGGGAAGGAAGGTAGAGAAGTTTAAGTCCAAGATTTAAATGCATGTTCCAAATGTGCTGATCTATTTTAAGTAAAAAAATACTCAACGGTACTCAGCGGCTAATGGCCAATTCTAATTTTTTTATTTGTTAATGTTGTTTTGAATTTCATTCTAAGCCAGAATGACTAATTACCAAGTTGTAATTAATCTAATACGCTAGCTTCTAGTTTGTATTCTTGAGTGGCATTCTTTAGTCTCTACTAAGAGTTATCCTTGTTTATTTTGAAATGAGTATAGGAGCCACTCCTAATGAAAATGATAATGGAGCGCACATTCTATATAGGCTAATCATCTTTACTATACTTGATTCTTGAGATAGTAAATCGTAAAGCCTATTGCTAGTTTCTCAATAATTTCGATTAATCAGATTTACATTTTTCGTTCAAGCGGTTTGTAAAAGCAAGTGGCTCATTGGTTTGTAAATTTAAGTACGCAAATATACAATCAATAGTTTTGAAGCCTTGATCCAATAGGAATTGTAGATCACACCAAATCTACTGTGCCAGTTCTACCAACTTCAATCGACTAATACTGGAATTTCTCGCCTTAATCTGACCAAAAGCACCTAATAATTTATCAGTGCATTATATATTATAAAAAATAATATATTAATTATTTAAATTTGTTATTCAATGAAATTCAAATGATCATAAGAAATCATATTAAATAAATTAGCTATATATAAGATATATTATAAATTTTCTATATATATTTACGGCACCTTGAAATGAACTCGATATGAATTGAGGTCTAGATATGGAAACTACTTAGTCACCAACTTTGAATAATGAATAGCATAGTCACCAAGAGATTTACGCAGTGTGTAGAATACTTAAAGGAGAATGATCGCATTAGGTCTATTCGACAGTTTTCGCAGAATCTCGACTTTCAACCTCAAAGTATGGGTGAAATCTTAAAGCTTAAGAGGGATGTGACATTAGAGCTTCTACGAAAGGCTATCGAAGCATACAACTTCAATCCTAATTTTCTTTTTAGCGGTCTGGGCGAGATGATTACTGATGTCAGTGATAGTGGCATACTTACCGTGATTACTAATAATGAACAAGAAGAAAGAATCGCATATGTGCCTGTAGCTGCACAAGCAGGGTATCATGACCATTTAACTTGTCCTACCTATCTTCAGGAGCTTCCTACCTTTGCTCTTCCTGGTTATAAATATCAACAAGGAACGCATAGATGTTTTGATGTATCTGGTGATAGTATGGAGCCGACGCTATATACTTCCGATAAAGTGGTTTGCTCATTTGTAGATCCAGAGATGAAATACAGAAGCCTAAGATCTAATCAAGTATATGTCGTGGTTACGGCATCAGAAGTTCTAGTAAAAAGAGTAGTGAATAAATTAAGAATTAACGGAACTCTTGAATTATATTCTGATAATAATTATTACGAAGCATACATCGTAGAAGGAGATCAAGTACAAGAAGTATGGCGTGTAGAATCCGTGATTTCTTCTTTCGTTTCTTGTCCTACTCACGAAAGAAATGCGCTTCATGAAGAGATCAAAGAAATGCAAACTAAGATGAACGACCAGTCCAGTTTGATTAGAAATCTTAACAAGACGATAGAGTTGCTTATTAAACAAACAAGAACAACAACATTGAATTAAAAACTCAATTTTAAGAATTAGATCATATCACCCAGCGTCTTTCATTTCATTATGAAGGACGCTTTTTTCTTATTGGGTCCATATGTTCTCCTCTTAATGTTAATAAATAGGTCAAGAATACTTCGTTATAACTTTAAGTATACTAAAAAAAGAAAGCGGCCACACTTCAAAGTGTAGCCGCTGATAATTTCAATTTAAATTAATGGTATCAAACCATCAAATTAGTTTTTGACAAACTTTCTTGTGCTTAATCCTTGATCAGATTGAACTTGTATAAGATACATGCCGCTATCAAGATCTACAATATTAAAACCGATAGTTTGCGTAGTATTGCTTACTTGAACAATAGTATTTTTGATCAATCTTCCATCTAGACTTGTAAGTTTAACCTGTACTGCTTGAGTACTAGGAGAAGCTACATCTAAATAGATTTTAGTCTTCGCAGGGTTAGGATACACAGTCATAGCGTAGATGTCACTATTATTGTCTTCAGTATTAGTGTCGAGATTAGTATCTACGATTATGGTAGTACTTTCATTACACTCGATTTCTGGATCTTGAATCGTTCCTATACATGTTTCAACTTCGTATTGCGTAAGATCCATTAGTTCTATATCATCAACAGTCCAACCAGCATTGTCCACAGTTGTATTATCATCAGTTCCTAGTCTAAATCTTATTTTAATCGTTTCTCCTTTAAAAGCAGAAAGATCAACATAACTGTCAATAAATTCACCATTAGTACTACCTGAAAAAGCTCGAAGAGCTGGGATGGCAAATGTTCCGTACTGAATGTCAGCGGAATATCCATTTTTAAGGAAATCCGTTACATATTCCCAAGTGTTGCCATCATCTGTAGATATGCTTAAAAAGACTGCGTCTGCACCTGTTTCTAAATCATATCTATGCCAAAATCTAAGTGCAGGAACCTCCACATCTGTTGGAATTTCGTACGCTGGGGTAATAATTCCAAAATCTACTTCTGTTTCAGGTGCAGCGCCAGTTAAAGCGGTTGTACCATTCCTACCTTGATCGGTTTCAAAAAAGAAATTAAAAGCGTCCTCCAGATCAAAGAATTCAAAATTACTTCCTCCGTCTTCAAGATTTTCTATATTCAGCGACGTTGACTTAATATCGACTGTTGAAGATACTTCGTATGAAAAATTGATTGGAGTATCATATTCTAGCATTCCTACGTCAAAAGTTACCTCATTTCCTAATATAGTCGCAGGGTAGGGTGCAGATCCTTCCACATAAGTTAATCCTTCTTGTAGTTTTTCAGTAATTATTCCAGCAACTGCATCTCCTGGAATATGATTTATTGCTTCTACATCAACGGTTAGTGTCGCACCTGGCTGTACTAATTCTGCAATTGTTCTATTTACTTTTAGTTTTTCAATACACGTTGCTAAACTAGTAAAGTCTTCACTACCATCTCGTTGATCTAAAGGTGAGCCTTGATCTGCATTAATACCTAAACCTCTTCTTGAAAATACTTCCCAGATAGCACATACATTGGCACCTTCGTTATTCAATTCATCGGCAAATAAAATTGCATCTCTAACGTCCACGTATCCTGGTCGACATGGCTGTAATTTCATTCCATCAAAAACTAATCGTGCTGCGATATAATTCCCAGAATTAGTATCTGTCCAAGTAGCATCCAATCCATAATCTTCTACTAGTCTCCAAAGTAAATCCCATCCTAACACAGCCATCAATTCACCCACACCGTGTGGAATATTGATTGTAATTATATCATTGTAAGTCATTGGATTTACATTCATATCGTTTGAATAAGGGAAATTACGAATTCCTGCATTACTCGCATCTACATATCTTCCTATAGGTTTTGCATCCGCTCCATTATCTCCTGCTTTGAGAGTTGTAATCAATGCCATAAAATCAGCGTAACCTTCTCCCATTTGTTCACCTCTATCAGCGGTCCCATTTTCA
>CALBEE010000180.1 GCA_937927575.1 uncultured Saprospiraceae bacterium
AATTTTGCCGGGCTTCTGCTTTAAAGCGAAATTATTATTGCTGACTGTACAGGAAAACTAAATGGCTTTCGAACTCTATGTAGAAGCTTTTATTTAATCATAATATTTTTGACTTTGCTGATTACTTTTTCTGCTTTACTATAACCAGCAGCGACTACATTCGTACTACCTTTGTATTGTAGTAATACCGTAGGGAAACTCCTAACACCCAATTGAGAAGCTCTTAAAAAATCTTCTTTAATCTGCTTTTTGTACTCTTCGGATTCAAATTTGTTTTCAAATTCATTTCTATTTATACCCATGCTTACGGCAATATCTGAGTATGTTGTAGTTAAGTGTGGATTGTGATTTTTTGCATAGAAAGCTGTTTGAACTTTATGAAAAAATTGCATTACTGAATTGGGCTGTAATTCTCTCACTATCATCACCGCTCTACATGCAGGTTCGGTATCATACAATAATTCTGTATCAAGAATTTCGAATTTAAATGGTTGTCCGCTGGCCTTATGGACATCATTCCAATGTTCTGTCAAAAAGCCCTTAAGATCAGTCATGGTTTGAGTATTATAAGGTCTAAGTCCACCCATCACCACTTCAACATTGATATCATCACCTAGCTGACGAATCACTTCCTCAATCTCGTTTCCAAATCCATAACACCAAGAGCACATAGGATCTCCTACATAAATTAAAGTGGGCTTATCCTGCGCGTTAATTGTATTAGCTATCATAAGTATGGTTGCGATTATTATATTTTTCATTTATTGTTTTTTGAAGCTGACTAGTTACTACCGACTGAATACTGACCACCGATTCTCACAATATCTAGTTATATTAGGATTTTCAGTTTTTCGGATATATAAAATTGTTCAATCTAAAATGGATCCTTCTTAATACATGCCCATCGGCTGATAAAAGATCAAATTCCATTCGTCACTCAATTTAGCAAATCTTCTGACTGATCTAAATTGTCCACCATTAGCTACTATAGTTTCTGCTACTATTCCGCCAAACTCTTCAAAAGATCTACTAAATGTACCGCCCATATCATCGAAAGGCTTATGGATTTTCCAATCCGCTTTCATATAACTGTGAGCTTCTCCTCCGCCAGTTTCTTCTATCACTTTAAAACCTTTGAGCGGAAAACTGATATGCTCCAACTGAAAGAGTGAATCTTCGTGAAATTGATTGTAGAATTCTAGAAAATCTTCCGGCATTCCATTTGAATCTTCATAAGCCGCTGTTTCGACAGAGTTTGCAGTCTTATTCATTTTGTCCTTTGTATAAAAGAATAATATGCCCAAAAGAGTCATGGCAATGAATAGAAATAGGTATTGCTTTTTCAAAATATAGTTATCTGATTTTATTGTATCTAAAACTCTACACCTTACATAAGTATTATATTTGTTATCAAATTAAATACAAGTAAGCATGTCTAACACTGCAAAATTAATATTCATACTCTGTTTATCATCATTGATTTCCTGTCGATCTAATAAATCACAATCTGGAGAGAGTAGTAATGCTACTGATGTAGTGACATTTGTCGATAGTCTCGCAGCAGCGAAGGCTATCGTTGACGACGATGTAGACGGTTTTTTTGATAATATATCCATTGTAGATATGGCTATCCAACTTAAAACAGAGAAACCTTTTACCGATAGAGCGACAGCCTTGAAAGAGTATAAATCCTATCTGCGAACTGAAGTCTTAGATTGGACAGACAGTGAAAAAATATTGTTAATTGAAATTTTTGATAGCATCCAAACGCAAGTTAATCGTGTAAATCCCAAGCTGATGCCTGAGGATATTAGATTAGTGAAAGTTAAGACTACGCATTATGGTCCTGATGTCTATTATACGAGAGGACATAACATCATGATTCCTGAAAATGCTTTGACACGTCAGGGCGCAAGACAAATGTTGGAACCAGTTATGATTCATGAAGTGTTTCACCTCATCAGTAGATACGATAAGCCACTAAGAGAAAAAATCTATGGATTAATTGGCTTTTTTCCGCATCAGCTTGATCTTGATATTCCGCAAAGCATTACAGAAAGATGGCTTACTAATCCTGATGGGATATCTACAGATTATTATATCCAGTTAACAGATGAAAAAAGATCAGCAAAAGCAATTCCTTTAATTCTGAGTAATAAGGCCAAATTTACTTCCGAGAATCCTACATTTTTTAGTTATCTACAATTTGATCTTTTTGAGATCGATGAATCGACGAATGCGCTAAAACATGGTGATAATCTGAGTACAACACTTACTGATGGAATGATGCCTGGTTTTTTTGAACAAATAAAGGACAATACCCAATATATAATCCATCCAGATGAGATCGCCGCTGATAATTTCATTTATGCCGTGACTAGGTCAAATATTGAAGATCCAAAGCGTTTTTCCGAAGAGGGTAATGACTTGGTGAATAAGCTCTATTCTGTATTAGAAGAGAATTAATTGGTAATGTTGCACTAAATAGCGAGTTTCGTACATTGATTTTCGTTACGATATAACTCGCATATTCTAATAAAATGTCATTCAAATCCACACCATTCAAAGAGAAAGTTCACGAGATTATCTTCGAAGCCGATACAAAGGCAGGTAAGTGGTTTGATATTATATTACTTCTGATCATTATTGCCAGTGTAATTGTAGTGTCTTTAGAGACCGTAGGCCCTTTAGAAGAGCAATATGGCAATCTATTTATCTGGATAGAATGGATCTTCACTATATTCTTTACCGTAGAATATTTTTTAAGGATCTACGCAGTAAGAAGACCTTCAAAATATATTTTTAGCTTTTATGGCATCATCGATTTGCTTGCTATTCTTCCAGTATATCTCTCTTTTTTCTTTGTATCCTCAAAGCACTTTACAATTATAAGAGTAATGAGATTGCTTCGAGTATTTAGAATATTTAAGCTCGGAAGTTTTCTTAAGCACGGAAATGTAATTGTCAATTCGCTCAAAGCCAGTAGAGCCAAGATTACCGTTTTTATGTATTTCGTCCTTCTTGCCGTAATCGTATTCGGAGCAGTGATGTATATGGTCGAGGGAGGAAGTAATGATGGTTTTGATAGTATACCAAGATCTATTTATTGGGCGATTGTGACCTTGACTACTGTGGGATATGGTGATATCAGTCCCATTACACCTCTTGGACAGTTTATAGCCGCTTGTATCATGATCTTAGGATATGCGGTAATCGCAGTGCCTACAGGTATTATAAGCGCTGAGATGGTAAATTCGATGAAAGATGATGAGAATAATGATATCTCCACGCAAGCCTGCAGATACTGCGGACATGATGGTCATGATTATGATGCTAAACATTGTAAGTATTGTGGAGAACTCATACATCCGGAAGAGAAATAGTTGTCATTGAAAAGGTAAAGAGCAATTTGAATAGAATTTCGATTTGTCGTACAGTTCATCTATTCTGAAACTGAAGTAGTGTGCCACTCCCAATCTCCCAAATTACTTTTATCTTCACACCATGATAACACCCAAGCTAATAGAATGTCCGCGTGATGCTATGCAAGGTCTTCACGACTTCATCGCTACTGATGATAAAGCTAGGTATATCAATCAATTACTTAAAGTCGGATACGATATTATAGATTTTGGGAGCTTCGTATCTCCTAAGGCTATTCCACAAATGAGAGATACCGCGGAAGTATTAGGAAAATTAGATCTAGATGCTACGAGTACCGAGCTGCTAGCCATTGTGGCCAATTTGAGAGGTGCAAATGATGCTGCCAGTCATCCAGAAATTGATTATTTGGGATATCCGTTCTCTATATCGGAAACATTTCAAATGCGAAATACCAATTCTACGATAGCCGAAAGTTTAGAGAGAGTCAAGCAGATTCAAGAAATCTGTGTCGGAAATAATAAGAAGCTGGTGATCTATATATCGATGGGTTTTGGAAATCCATACGGAGATGAATGGAATGTAGAGATAGTACAGCAATGGGTAGATCATTTGTCAGAGATGGATATTAAAATTATGGCCTTATCTGATACGATAGGCGTGGCGACTCCAGAAAGTATCGAATATTTATTTAGTGATCTTATACCACCATATCCAGATGTAGAGTTTGGCGCCCACTTGCATACGCAGCCTCATAATTGGTATGATCGCATAGATGCTGCTTACCGAAGCGGATGTAGGCGTTTCGATTCTGCGATCAAAGGATTCGGTGGTTGTCCAATGGCTAAGGATGATCTTACTGGTAATATGGCTACCGAAAATCTGATCAGTTATTTTCACGACAATGAAATTGATGTAAATGTCAATAAAAAGGCATTCGAGGAATCTATGCGCCTAGCCTTAGAAGTTTTTCCATAATTAATCGCGCATATCTTAAAATTGGTTCGTTATATTCACAACGAAGAATTTAACTTTTACACGAGGGGATAAAATTATATAATTAGTTTATATCACTTCAATTAGATCGATTCATTGACCAAGCAAGACTTTAAACAATTATTTGAACAGTACTATAATCCACTGTGCAATTTTGCCAACTCTATTCTATATGATAGTACTAAGGCAGAAGACGCAGTGCAAGATGTATTTGTCAAAATGTGGCAAAAGAAGGAGTCTATTGAAGGAATGGAGAATTTAAAGTCTTATCTCTTCAGAGCGACTAGAAATAAGTGCATAGAATATCTCCGAAAGCTGAAATTAGACCAGAGATTGAGCGAGGAAAACGCAAGGCGAATAGAAGTGTCGTCTTCGATAAATACTGACGATGAGGCGGATAAATACCTTTTAAAAGAGAAATTGTTTAAGTCAATACGACAATTACCTCCTAAATGCCGAAATGTCTTTACCTTGAGTAAGATAAATGGTCTAACTTACAACGAAATAGCAGAAGAACTAGATATTTCTCCTAAGACCGTCGAAAATCAAATGGGTAGAGCTTTGAGGTTGCTAAGGGAAATGATGAACACGAAAAACTAAACTAGCACGTTATTTAACACGTACCATAACAAGTACGTACAAACATTGAAAATTTTTTATCCTAGATGAGTCTAGAAAATATTATATCAAAGTTTTTACTTAACAAGACTGACCAACAGGAATTGGAACAGCTCCAAGCTTGGCAAGCAGAAGCACAGGACAATGTGCAAGCCTTGCAAGAGATGCAGAAGATATTTGCGTTGGACATGTCAGGTTATAAGTCTTATGATACCCAGAATGCATGGGATAAGGTTGAATCACAGATATCTAATGAAGAGTCTCCTAAAGAATCAGAAGATAAAGTGTTTAGATTGAAAAGAATGATAATGTCAGCAGCAGCGGTGATTACTTTAATCGCAGCATCTACTATCGTATGGCAAAATTATACATCAGATCCTTACCCAACCCATTACGCATCTTCTGAAAATATACAAACTGCTGAACTGCCAGATCAATCCATAGTACAATTGGATAAAGGAGCTTCATTAGATCTAGTTTCTGATGATTATAAAGCCAATAGAGCTTTGAGTTTACAAGGAAGAGCATTTTTTGAAGTGGCCAAAGATGCAGATCATCCTTTTACGGTAGAGTTACCTCAAGGAAAAATTACTGTCTTGGGTACCCAATTCAATATTACGGCTCAAGATAATTTAGAAGAAATATATGTTACTGAAGGTCATGTTAGGTATGATATAGATGAAAGATCATTTGATTTAAAAGCTGGCGACTTTATTAAAGTTCTGGATGGTGATGTGATCAAAGTAGAAATGAATGATGAGCATTATTTGAGCTGGAAAAGAGGAAAGCTAGTGCTTAAAGATGTAAGTATTAGTGCTGCTATGAAGAGTCTTTCTACTCATTTTCAATCTAACATTACTATAATACCAGATCTAGATGTAACTAAGTGTAAAATATCTACAACTATAGATCAAGAGACGCTAAGTGATGCATTAGAAGAATTGACCATATTATTGTCTTTGCAATATAAGATGGTAGACGGAAATGTATTAATTACTGATATTAAATGCTAATAGCCTATGCCCAGACATGGTGGCATAGTGCGTAGAATATTACTAATTGGTTTGCTGATGGTAGCTGTTTTCTATGGCTACGGACAGACTTTATCAAAGTCCTATACTCCTTCTTTTCAGGATACTACGATTATTGCTTTTCTAGGAGATATAGAAAAGCAAACGGATATTTCATTGAGTTACAGTACTTCACAGTTTAAAGCTTATGATCGTGTCTCATTGTTTGCACAAACGTATTCAGTACAGGAAGCATTAGAGGCTATACTAGATAACTATGAGATTGATCTGATTGAAAGATCTAATGAGAAGATAATCATCACGGTAAAAGACTTCATCGAAAGACCAACTAATTTTACGGTGAGTGGCGTTATACTGGACAGAGAAAGTGGCGAAAAATTGTATGGTGCCGCTATTTATCATATGGGTAATGAACGAGGTACTCATGCTAATGAAGCGGGGTTTTATAGTATTTCGAAAATGCAAAAAGGCGATGTAATACGAGTAAGTTACATCGGTTACAGAGATGAATTTCTTGCCATTGATTCTTCAAAACTTGATGTAACACTATCGCCAGATGCCAAAGTATCAACGATAATTATCACAGAAGAACAGAGTGATTATATTAATCCCAATACAGGAGGCGATATCCTCGATTTTAGTAGTCCAAACGCTAAACTGAATATTCTCGGAGAGAAAGATATTCTGCATGTGGGAAGGCAAAAAGCTGGAGTATATTCTGGTAGCGAAGGCTTAGGTGGGTTAATCGTCAGAGGTGGGTCTCAAGATCAAAATCTAATGCTTTTTGAAGATATTCCGATGTATGCGGTAAATCATATGGCAGATATCTCTTCGATATTTATGGAAGATGCTATTAGAGATGCACAATTGATCACCGGAGGTTTTCCGTCTAGGTTTAGCGGCCGATTAAGTAGTGTGCTCGAAGTTCAAATGAAAGAAGGAAATCAAGAAGAATTGTCTGGTTCTGTTTCTGCAGGTCTACCAGGCATCAAGGCTTTTCTTGAAGGTCCGCTCACGCAAAAATCTTCATTCATTGTTGGAGGAAGGATGTCGTGGATTAATGCATATATAGATCCGGTAATTCAAAATTTAACAGTATTCGATAACTTGGATTTGGACTTTCATGATTTTATAGCCAAATATACTTATCGCTTTAGTAATACTTCGACATTGACATTAAGTGGATATAAAGGCGGAGATGAAGTCAGATTAGATAAAAATCAAAGTATTCCAGAAGGCAGTGGCACATTCACCACACAAGAATCCACAAGATTTGGTTGGGATAATGACTTGGTAAGTTTGAAGTACTCAAACGTACTATCTGACAAATGGTATCTCTCAGCTAATGCTGGTTTTCTCAATTATGAATACAGATCTAAAGCTTCCTACGATTTTACATCTCTAGAGGATGATGAAGTGATTTCTAATGAGCGTAGATTGGTGGTCACCTCTAGTGGAATTGTGAATGCCTTAGCGGGAATAGAGTTGGATTATTTTTTAAATCCTCAACATAAATTCAAACTTGGAGCGGGTCTCAATCACCATCGTTTTAGCCCTAAAATAGAACAAAGTCTAACGGAGATAGATATCGAGAGACCAGAGATCAATCCGGATTCTATTACTGTGGGGAATGAGTTGTCATTATTTCTAGAAGATACATATACCCCCAATAAGAAAACTCAATTTTATCTTGGATTGAATTACACAAAATTTTCGGTGAGAGAAACCTCCTACGATTATTTGCAACCTCGATTTAAAGTGGTTTTCAAGCCACAAAAAGGAATCAGCCTGAATATGACAGCAAGTCGGATGGTACAATTTGTACACCTTCTCGTCAACAATGGATTAGGCCTCCCTTCAGATTTGTGGGTGCCGAGTACAGATGAAATTAAACCAGAATTAAGCGATCAATTTAGTTTTACGGTCAAAGTAGATCTAAGCGATGAGATAAAGTTTTCGATTGGCGGATTTATCAAACAACAGCAAAACGTTATTCTATATCGAGATCAGCAGGATCTTTTTACCACTATATTAAACGATGCGACCACGGAGTTAAACTTCATTAATGATCGAGACTGGGAGCGAAGAATCGAAGTAGGCGAAAGGAAAATAGCAGGACTTGAAGTCAGTTTGAATAAAGCAGTGGGTGATTGGCAATATAATGTGAGTTACACCAGATCTAATTCAGAGAATCGATTTGATAATCTCAATAGAGGTCAAGCTTTTGCAGATAGGTACGATCGTCCGCATGATTTAAATCTTAGTACTTCATACCGACTTAATAGAAAATGGAACGTCGGATTACAATGGGTATATGGAAGTGGAAATACTTTTACGCTTCCTTTGGTTGAAGTGCCTACGACTTTCGGTGTGGCTATATTGACCCAAGACCAACTTAATAATTATCGAATGCCTGCCTATCATCACTTAGATCTTTTGGCAAATTATGATAATACTCAAGAAGGTAAAGGTCTAAAAGTAAGCTTTGGTATCTATAATGTTTACAATAGGTATAATCCCTATTATTTATATGTTTTTAGGAATACAGTTCGCCAAGAAACAGTATTTAAAAAGTTGAGTTTATTTCCGTTTTTACCCCATTGTAATGTTACCTATGGATTTTAATTTACCTTAGAATAGGGTAGTATGGAAATACGATCGTCTTTAGGATAGAATTAAATGATAATATGTTTAATACCATCGAGAAACGTATATCGATCGATCGTTTTCAGCGAGTTGTAAGTATTCATAATGACTCAGAAAATGCATGGATCGATCAGGTTTTGGCGTCTACATTGACGAATATAAAAGATTATAAGGCATTCGATGTCCAATTGGCTTTGCTCCAATTTAACTTCAGTCAACTGTAATCAATCTATTATTCTGTATTATTGCCATAGGTAGATTAATGTTTTGATTTTTAGTTTTTCAATTTGTGCTATCAGAATAAGCTTTTGACTCTTATAGTATAGGCTTTTGCTTTGAATTTCAATTACTTATATGTACTTTTAAAGGAACAATATAATCTATTGAGATCACTGACCTACATAGCGCTATTTTTATTTTCCTCATGTCTATTTTCATGTGAAGAGGAGATCGCTATCGACTATGTCGAGGTCGAAAAATTTGTAGTGGTCAACTCTAGTTTTTCTCCTTCTCAAGAGTTTGAAATACAATTAGACTTTTCGCGAAATATCTTGGATAATGAAGATGAATCTACTTCGATAGATGATGCAGATGTCAAGATTTTTAATGATCAGGGAAATTTCCTAATAGAGTTTGAGCATGTAGGAGAAGGCAGATATTTAACTCCAGACCATACGCACCCAATTGAAGATCAAGTGTATAGACTTGAAGTGAAAGTAAATGGGTATCCAACGATAACAGCTGCGAGTCGAGTTCCAAAGGCTGCTATAGTAGAAAATATAGAAACTACAGAAATTGCGAAAAATGGTGAAAATGTAGTCAAAGTTGATTTTGATATCATGGATGCGGAAGATATCGACAATTACTACATTTGGGAAGTTTTCAAAGGCGATCCAGAAGTGGAATCAGCTGCTGAAGTAGCGTCCTCTGTACAACAAGGAATTCAAACATTAGGTCCAAGTGATTCTGCAGTAAATAATGGAAAGTGGTCCAAATTATTTGTGCAAGAAATGGATCTTAATCAAGGAGTTTCCTTCCTTTCATTTTTAAATACTAATAATAGTGATTCGAATAGTTCTGGAAGCGGAAGTCAAACCGATCCTAGTCCTGATAATGAAGAAGATACATTCCTAAGAGTAATAAGTGCATCCTCAGACTATTATAACTTTTTACTTTCGGTAGAGTTACATCAAAACACTAGAAATACTGACGGAGTAGGTTCTGGTTCAAGTAGTTCGCTTACACCTATAGAGCTTCATACTAATATAGATGGTGGTTTAGGTATTTTTGCAGGGTACAATGAGCAAACACATAAATTAGAACCGCAATAGGGTCTTTTCTGACCATTTTTAATTTTCTAATCACATTCTCGATTTTATGTATACACAGCTAGTGGAATTCGCCACGCCTCAGTTTGATATGGCTTTAAAGCTAAGAGATAAAGTGTTGCGTAAGCCACTTAATATGGAGTTTAAGACAGAAGATATAGCTCAGGAATATGATTCCATGCATTTGGCTTGTTTTGATAAATACGATCATCTAATCGGAATTATGGTACTTAAGCCTATAAGTAAAAAAGTTTTAAAGATGAGGCAGGTAGCAGTAGATCCAGATATTCAAAGTAAGGGTGTAGGTACTTTTTTGGTCAATTCTGCTGAAGTGCTTGCTAAAAATAAAGGATATAATAAGTTTGTATTACATGCTCGAAAATCAGCAGTGGCTTTTTATAAAAGGTTGAAATATAAAACCCAAGGTGAAGAATTTGAAGAAGTAGGGATACCTCATTACAAAATGGAAAAAAAATTGTCCTAATTGCTTCACTTCTAAATAGTTGGCACTCTTTTGTTGTATAGAATTACTGAAAAAGTATTACTTTTTGACATCAACATCAGCGTGTGATTATGACCAACCTACCTAATCAAAGTCGACTTTTAAAAGGGAGCTTTATTATGCTTTGCTTTTTGCTCAGTATTCAGACTCAAATCTTGGGTCAATCTTCCCTACAATTGTTTAAAAGTGAATTGGTAAAAGATAATTCCTTAGTCTCAGAGGATCTCATTATTACTGATGATTATACCTCAAGAGGTATAAGACATATTTACGGAAAACGAGCGATTAATAACCTTGTTGTTTATAATAGTTATGGAGCGGTGCATTTAAAAAATGGCTTAAGTATAGCTAGTCAGTCCACTCTATTACCTAATCTCAATAGCGAGAATATATCCAATCAAATAGGACTTTCGGCTTTACAAGCAGTAGAACGGATAGCGGCAAACCTGGGAAAAGATGGAGTAGAAATCTCGGTCTCAACTCAAGCGATCCAAACCGATAAATTATTCATATTTGAAGCACCAACTTTGGCCTTTGATGAGATTAAAGTAGAGTTGATGCTTTTTATGATGGAGAAAGCTGATCTGCGTTATGTTTGGAGCGTTCAGATTGATGAAATTTCTACTAACAAATGGAAGAATTACTTCATCGATGCCAGCACTGGCGAAACCTTGCATTTGGATAATTGGACAGTGGAATGTTCGCACTCACATGAAGATAATTGCAAGCATAAACACGAGATAGATAATCTGAAATCATCAACTTTGAATAAGGCCAATTCGATAATGACCGACAGTACTTACAATGTATTTGCTTATCCTGTAGAAAGCCCCAGTCATGGATCTCGTACCATGGAGGAAAGGCCCTGGTTAGATAATTTGGTGGCGTCTCCTAATGGCTGGCATACTATTGCAGGAACCGATTACACTACGACTCGAGGAAATAATGTCGATGCCTATTTAGATTCAAATAATACTAATTCTCCTTCTAATGGCGATGATGACAGAGCAGATGGCGGAGCTTCCATGCAATTTGATTTTGCTTGGGACGAGACTACTCCGCCAGCAGATCTTCCTTTGCCAGCGATCACTAATCTTTTTTATTGGAATAATGTAACTCATGACGTCTGGTACAATTATGGTTTTGACGAAGCATCTGGAAATTTCCAAGAAGAAAATAATAATGGAATGGGCGGAATCGGTAGTGATTATGTGAGGGCAGAAGCACAAGATGGTTCTGGTGCATGTAATGCAAATATGTCTACGCCTCCGGATGGATTAAATTCGCGAATGCAAATGTATCTATGCAACAGTAGAGATGGAGATTTGGATAATGCGGTAATCGTTCATGAATATGGTCACGGTATTTCGATTAGATTGACTGGTGGTCCGTCAGCTTCTGGTTGTTTGGGAAATCAAGAGCAAATGGGAGAAGGCTGGTCTGATTGGTTCGGATTGATGATGACCATAGAAGAAGGTGATGCTGCGATGGATAATAGACCCATTGGAACTTACCTATTTAACCAAGATCCTACTGGTCCAGGCATACGACAATATCCTTATACGACAGATATGGCTGTAAATCCAATGACTTATGCCACTTCCTTTAGTGGAGTCTCTGTGCCTCATGGTGTGGGCTCTGTCTGGTGTACGATGCTATGGGATTTAAGTTGGGCTATGATAGATGAATACGGATTTGATCCTGATTTGTATAATGGCACTGGGGGTAATAATAAAGCGATGGAGCTGGTTATTGAAGGGCTCAAATTACAACCTTGTAGTCCTGGTTTTGTAGATGGAAGAGATGCCATAATAGCGGCTGACGAAGCTATTAATGGTGGTGCTAATGTCTGTATGATATGGGAAGTGTTTGCCAATCGAGGATTAGGTTATTCTGCTTCCCAAGGGACGAGTAATAGCAGGTCAGATGGCTCTGAAGCATTTGATATGCCTCCTTCCTGTACTTTAGAATTATTAAAAACGGCTAGTGTGAATGAAGTTGCTGCAGGAGGACAAATATTTTACACTCTTGTAACGACCAATAACTTTACTGAAGATCAAACGAATCTTGTGGTCTCAGATCCCATTCCAGCGCAGACGACTTTTGTTATAGCTGATAATGGTGGTTCTGAATCAGGAGGAATAGTCACTTGGCCATCTCAATCTTTGGCCATCGACCAGTCCGTTTCCTACACTTTTAGAGTATTAGTAGATAATGATATCGATCCAGTCGTTGATGACGTATTTGATGATATGGAATCCGGTACGTCTAATTGGGCTGTGCAAAATTTTGGAAGCACTGCATGGGAATTGCAAAGTGATGAAGTCTATAGCGGAACACAAGCTTGGAAAGCCGTTGATGGCTCTTCTCCAGGAACAGCTATTTTGGAATATGCATTTGACTTAGGAATAGGCAATTCTTCACAGTTAGTTTTTACTCATTTTTATGATACCGAAGCCGCTTGGGATGGTGGATTAGTTGAAATCTCGATTGATGGAGGAAACTCTTGGATTGACTTAGTTGATGATTTTACCAGTAACGGTTATAATAGTACCATATTTAATTCTAAGCCTGGCTTCAGTGGAAATAGCGGTGGATTCATTACCTCTACAGTGGATTTATCAGCCTATGACGGCAATGTGGTGAGAGTCAGATTTTTGATGAATTGTGATCAGTTTGTAGGTGGAAATGGATGGTATATTGATGATGTCTTTATTGAAAATCTTGAACGATATATACCGAATGTGGCTACCGCGACTACAGATCAATTTACGGCTACAGGAAGACTTACCGGACCAACTAAGGTATTGGTAGGACCCGATGATTTTGTGGTAGAAAGTACGCATAGTAATGCTTCTTGTTTTGGCGTAATGGACGGTTCTGCCACAGTAACTTCGATGGGAGGTTCTGGTAGCTACACTTATCTATGGTCAAGTGGAGGTGTTATGGCTACCGAAAGTGGTTTGGGCGCAGGATCCTATTACTGTGATGTCTCTGACGGTATTTTAGTAAGGCGAAAGTATTTCTTCATTACTGAGCCAACTGAGATAATCACTACAATCACTATAGATCCGGCAATAGGAGGTGAGGGAGGAAGTATTAATGCTAATGTAGCCGGTGGTGCAGGTAGCTATATGTACTTATGGTCTAATGGTGAGACAACAAGTACTATTGAAAATTTAGCACCAGGAACTTATACGTTGACAGTGACTGATGGAGATTTATGTACAGATGTACTCAGCATTGAGCTCAATGATTTGGTAGATGATTGTGATGATAGAGCTTTTATTATCGAAGTACAATTAGACCAATCAGCGCAAGAGTTTTCTTATGCCGTAATCGACGATATGGATAACGTAGTCAATACTAAATCTTTTACCGTGGCGGATAATGCTACCTTATATAGAGATGTAATTTGCCTTCCAGATGGATGTTATACTTTAAGGTTGGTAGATTCATTTGGTGATGGTCTTTGCGCTGAATATAGCGATCCTATGGGATATGCTAAATTTATAGATTATGTATCCGATGTCACTTTAGCTGATGAATGTGATATAACAGTCTATGAGAAGCAATTTTGCGTAGGTCCTTTGACGGCTACTCTTGAATCGACTTATCCTTCTTGTATAGGAGAGGCTGATGGATCTATATCTATCACTCCTTCGGCAGGTGAATATAATTATAGTTATTTATGGTCAAATGGAACTACTGAACCCACTGCGGATCAACTACTAGCGGGTGCATACAGTGTTACAGTTTCCGATGGAATAAATGAGGTCATATTAAGTGAGAATCTAATCAACGGAAACTCTAGAGTGTTTACCACAGATAATGATGGTATTGGTTCCTTAAGAGCAGCTCTAACTAATGGATGTGCTATGGATACTATTACATTTGATGCTGGACTAATCGGAGATACTATTTACCTTACCAATGAGATCATAATTGACAAAACTGCGCATATAGAGGGAATGACCATCTATGGCACATTTATCAGTGGTAGCGAGAGTAACATATTATTTAATACTACCTCTGATGCTATTTTAAGTCTTAGAAATATGCGATTAATAGACGGAAGTGCGCTTATTGATGGAGGAGCAATCTATAATCAAGGTCAATTAATATTGGAAGCAATGGCTTTGGACGGAAATGAAGAAAATGGTATTCCAAGGGCTATTTCTGGTGAAGGAAGTGTATTGATAAAGGGTTCAGTAAGGATCGAGTAAGAGTTAGTTGCTTAAAAGGTATTGTTGATGACCTACTTGGGGGTAAAGAAGTTCTGGACTTTCGTAAATTTAAGCGAGCTAAAAAAATCAGAGACCAATCAACATGATATTCTGATATTGTATTAATAACTCGTAATTGAAAATACATGCCATCAAAGAAAATAACTTTTACTAATAGTAATGGATACGAACTTTCAGCAAGATTAGAATTTCCTTTATTAAATGAACCTGATGCTTACGCGGTTTTTGCGCATGCCTTTACAGGTAGTAAAAGTCTAA
>CALBEE010000181.1 GCA_937927575.1 uncultured Saprospiraceae bacterium
CGAAGACGATCCTGATACGTTCAATACAAAACTTCAAGAAGAAATAGACAATTTCCGAGGAGAACAGGAATTTAACGATGATATCGCTATATTAACTTGTAAAATATTTTAGATGAGTCAGAGAAGAGGAATACCACTTGCATTCTATATCGTGATGGCTATTATTGCTGCTAATATATTTAATGTAAGTTTTGTACCTATGGTAATCATAGCGGGATTGATCGCTATGTTTAATAGTAGTAGAAAGAAAGAACGAAACCAACGACAAAATCGCAGAACCTCTGCACGAAACGAGCAAAGATCTCGTACAAGAACCAATAGAACTACTGCTCCTCCTAGAAGACAGAGTAGACCTAATTCGCCTGCAAGGAGATCAGGTAATAATTTCAGTAAGTCTAATCCTTTCAAAAAAAGTGGAATAGCAAAATATAAAGAATTTGATCTTGATGGAGCCATTGCCGACTTTGAGCAAGGATTAGCTATCAGTGAAGGTGATGTCGCACTACATTGGAATATTGCGGCCGCTTATTCCTTGACAGAAAAAAAAGATAAAGCATTTTTCCATCTGAATAGAGCTGTAGAATTAGGATTCAATGACTTTGAAAAAATACAAACCCATGATGATCTTGCCTATCTAAGGATACAACCAGAGTTTGACGATTTTAAGGCCAATGGATACAAGCTCGGTGCAAAACAGGCAAGACAATCTAGAGAAAGTAAACGACTAGATGCATCCGAGCAGACAGAAAATCTCACGGATGATATACTATTATCACAACTCAATAAGTTAGCAGAGTTAAGAAAGAAAGGATTACTCTCAGAACAAGAATTTGTCACGGAGCGAAAAAAACTTCTTAGACGTTAACTATAAACAAACTGTAAAATTTGATAGCTAAAGAACTCATATCTAAAACAATTGATTCTCTCAGAACGTCCGATACGGGCGAAGAGACAATTACTATGATGAGTATCTACCATGTTAAGCATCTTCCGATAGTCAATAATGAACAGTTACTAGGATTAATTTCTGAAGAAGAGATCTTAGGTAAAGATATGAAAGAGGCCATAGGCTCCTATCGCCTAAGCATGATCAAACCCTATGTTCAGAAAAACGATCACCTATTCGAAGTCATGAAAATTATGGCTCAATACAAATTGAGCGTTATCCCTGTCGTAGATGAAGATAATATATATCTAGGCTTAATCACTCAAGAAGATTTAATTTCTTATTTTGCAGTAAGTTTTTCTTTTGCTGAAGCAGGTTCTATTATCGTTATAGAAACGGATAAAATCAACTATTCTCTTTCTGAAATATCAAGAATAGTGGAAGGTGAAGGAGCAACTATTCTCGCTTCCTTTCTTACTAGAATGTCAGATAGCACAAAAGTTCAAATCACCATTAAAACTAATCAAATGAGCGTGGGGAGAATAGTGGCTACTTTGGAAAGATTTGACTATCATATCCATGGTGCCTTTACTGAAGATGATTACGAAAACATCTTAAAAGATCGCTATGACTCATTGATGAGTTATCTAAATGTATAATTCTTTCTTAGCAATATCACATCCATCATTATTAAACAGAATAGGCTTATCTATTCTATTTATCCTTTCATCCTTTTTGCTTTCCGCGCAATCAGACGAGGTTATCATTAATGACATTTTATTTATAGGAAATAAAAAAACGAATCCTCGTGTTATTCAATATGAAATGGATATAGAAGTGGGCGATACTATTTCTCTTGATGATCTAAATGCGATGATAGCTCTTGAGGAAAAGAGAATACTCAATACACGACTATTTACTTTTGTAAAAATTAATATCAAAAATTGGAATCAAGATAGCGGCTACTTAGACTTAGAAGTAAATCTCCAAGAAAATTGGTATATATATCCAGCTCCCATTTTCGAACTGGCTGACAGAAGCTTCAATGTATGGTGGAAAGAACAAAAGCGAAGTTTTAAAAGAGTAAACTATGGTGCTCGTATAGATCATTTAAATCTTACAGGAAACAAAGATCGCTTAAAACTAAAATTGCAATTTGGCTACATTAGAAAATACGAACTCAAATATTCTTTCCCTTATCTTAAAAACGGCTGGGGATTATCCACTAATGTCTTGTATACTGAGCAAAGAGAAATAGGATATATTACTGAAGGCAATAAAACGTTATTTGAAAGTTTGGAAGACGAACGAATTATGTTGACAAGATTTAGAGCAAGTGCCTCATTAAGTAAAAGAACTGGTCTAAGATTATTTCAGTCATTCAGATTTGCTTATCATCAAAACGGTGTGGATCAATATGTCGTGGACAACCTAAATCCTGAATACTTTCTAAATCGATCTACAGGACTTCGTTTTCTACAATTAGAATATGACGCTGATTATGACAAAAGAGTATACACCTTATACCCTGAAGGTGGCTATAGATTGAGAGGTAATATAAAGAAAGACGGCTTTGGGTTTGAAGGAAATTATAACAATTTATCGATTACAGGCTCTATAGAAAAATATTGGAAACCATGGAATGCTTTTATTTTGGAATCCAGGTTAAGAGCTAAGACTAATATTCTTCGTGATCGCATCTCTTTTGCTAATAATACTGGTCTCGGATATGGAGGAAATATTATTACCGGTTATGAACTTTATGTCATGGATGGTACAGACTGGATTTTACATAAAAACGCCATCAAAATTCCTATTATAGATGTCACTACTAATTGGGACTCTATGAAGATGAGACAATACAAGAAAGTTTCGTTTAAAGCATGGCTTAGATGGAATATGGACTACGGCTATGTAAAAGAAAGAGACTATATCCAAGGCAATCCATTAAATAATCAATGGTTATTGGGCTTTGGACCAGCCATCGATATGCTGCTTTATAACTCTTTCTCTCTACAATTGGAATATAGCTTTAATGAAATCGGAGATCGAGGTCTATTTGTCAAGAGTAGACTCAACTTTTAAAAATATTTGATCGACGCGCGATCTCAATTCATCGAAAAATATAATTTCATTTGGCATTATATCATTAGTTTAGAGCCATAATCAAGTCAATCATCATGAATATATTATCCTTAGATAATGTGGTAAAACGGTATCACAACCATACCGCCGTTAACCATGTAAGCTTCGATATTCCCAAAGGAACCGTATTTGGATTCCTAGGACCCAATGGAGCTGGAAAATCATCTCTCATTCGTATCATTACCTCAATCACCGCTGCCGATGAAGGACGTATCCTGCTCGATGATGAGCCTATCAGTGAAATGACTTCATCTCAAATGGGATATATGCCTGAAGAGCGAGGATTATATAAAAAAATGAAAGTAGGCGAACAACTACTTTACCTTGCTCAACTTAAAGGTATGTCCAAAGCAGACGCCAAAGCTTCAATCAAAAAGTGGTTTGTAAAATTTGGAATTGAAGATTGGTGGAGTAAAAAGGTAGACGAGCTATCTAAGGGTATGCAGCAAAAAATACAGTTTATCGCCACGGTAGTACATAATCCAAAACTATTAATACTAGACGAACCTTTCTCTGGTTTAGATCCTATTAATACTAACCTAATTAAAGATGAAATAGCTGAGCTGAATAGACAAGGAACTAGCATTATCTTTTCTACACATAGAATGGAACAGGTAGAAAAAGTATGTGATCGTATTGTATTAATTAATCAGGGGGAAGTCATTTTAGAAGGTGATGTAGATGAAGTAAAACAAGATTACAAAGACAATATTTTCAAAATAGAATTTGATGGCAATATGCCGGCAGACTTGCAAAGTCCTCACTTCACTATCATTTCTGATGATGATACATCTGTAACTATTCAGGCGACGGAAGGACATAATGGTAACGAACTTCTTCAAAATCTTATAAATAAAGGTATAGAGATAAAATCTTACCAAGAAGTATTACCCACCCTCAATGAAATATTCATCAAAAAAGTAGGAGAAAGCAATGAATAAAATTTGGTTAATTATAAAGAGAGAATATTCTACTAGAGTAAAAAATAAAACTTTTTTACTGACTACCTTTTTAGCTCCTATTGGAATTATGATTTTTATTGCCGCGCTTACATTTGTAATGAGCAGAGGTAGTGATGATCAAAAAAATATTGTTGTAATAGATGAATCGGATCTTTTAAATGGAGAGGTAAAAGCAACAAATAATATCACATTCAGCTTTACTAAAGACGACTTAAATCAAAGTCTTGAAAACTATAAAGAAGGGACCAATGACGGTGTACTTGTTATCGCTCCGCTCAATGATCCTACAGCATCTAAATATGTAGTGAACTTTCATTCTGACGAACAACTCGCATTAGACGAGAGTACAAGACTCGAAAGATCTATTTCCAAAAAAGTAAGAAACTTTAAACTCAAAGAATTAGAAATCTCGGAAGAGCTACTTTCTAATCTTGACACCGACATTAGTATTGCACCTAAAACCGTAAAATCTGATAAAAAGGTCAGTTCTATTACCAGTGCGGTTGGTGGCATCCTGGGAGGAATCGTTGGTTATGCGATGTTTTTTATCATATTGATTTATGGTATGCAAGTGATGCGCTCAGTGATGGAAGAAAAAATAAGTAGAATTGTAGAAGTAGTAATTTCTTCCGTAAAACCATTTCAACTCATGATGGGTAAAGTCATAGGTGTTGGTTTAGTAGGACTCACTCAAATTACTATTTGGCTATTACTCTCTATTGCCCTTTTTACAATAGGTAGTACATTTTTTGGATTAGATGCCAGTATGGCCACACCAAGTTTAGATCCAGAACTTCAGGCGCAGGCGGAAGCAGTACTTTCTTCAGATTCAGGGAAAGAAAAAATTGCACAAGTAATGGGAGAATTATCCCAACTTAATTGGTGGAAAATAATTCCTCTGACCTTGTTTTATTTCTTTGCAGGGTATTTTGCTTATGCTTCATTGTTTGCTGCTGTAGGGTCAGCTGTTGGCGAAGATATTAACGAAGCAAATAGTCTCACTATGCCTATTATGCTGCCACTTGTTTTTGCGGTTTATATCGGTGTAAGTGCTATACAAGCACCTAATAGTTCTGTTGCCGTTTGGGGATCTATGATACCATTATTATCGAGTATAGTTATGCCTACAAGATTACCTATGGATCCACCAATGTGGCAAATTGCGGTTTCTATGCTTTCGTTAATTGCTTTTGTAATTTTCTTTACTTGGTTAGCTGCTCGAATATATAGAGTTGGTATTCTTATGTATGGCAAGAAGGCATCCTTCAAAGAATTAGCTAAGTGGATTTTTTATAAAGGATAGAACGCGTGTTTTTTTCCTGTTCAGATATCATAATCATCTTGCTTCACATTGTCATCCTGAGCGAGCTTCGAGTCGAAGGATCAATGGCTTTTCTCTTTACTGTTATCTCGACCGAAGTGGAGAGATATTGCTGATCCTTAACTATTATTTCTAATTTTACTCTTTGTTTTTCTGCGAAAAAACTCCCTTTCATGAAGTGAGTTTCTTCTGAGAAGAAAAGTGTATTGTACGCGTGTTTTTTTCCTCTTCGGAAAAAAGCCACGCTGCCACAATACACCGTCCGCGTTTGGGATAATTTTCTTTGCTTAAGCAAAAGAAAATTATCCCAAACGCTCTACATGTTCCTACGATATTGTCCGCCTACTTCGTATAGGGCTCTTGTGATTTGGCCTAAAGAGCAAACTTTCACTGCAGCCATTAACTCATCAAATAAATTTTCATTTTTCACAGCTTTGGCTTGCAAAGCTCTAAGTTGTTGCGGTATTTCTTGAGCACCAGCATTATGCAATGCCTCCAAAGTATCTATTTGTTCTTGCTTCTCTTTTTCGGTTGCTCGGATCACTTCTTCTGGGACAATCGTAGGTGAACCATCTTTCGATAAGAAAGTATTCACTCCAATAATTGGAAACTCTCCTGTATGCTTTAATGTCTCATAGTAAAGCGACTCTTCTTGAATTTTACTTCTTTGATACATCGTCTCCATGGCACCCAACACACCACCACGTTCAGTGATACTATCAAACTCAGAAAGAACAGCCTCCTCGACTAAATCTGTTAGTTCTTCTATGATAAAAGATCCTTGAAGTGGGTTTTCATTTTTGGCTAATCCTAATTCATGATTGATAATCATTTGTATCGCCATAGCTCGTCTTACACTTTCTTCTGTCGGAGTCGTAATCGCTTCATCATATGCATTGGTGTGTAGCGAATTACAGTTATCATAAATCGCATACAATGCTTGTAAAGTCGTACGTATATCGTTGAAAGATATTTCTTGCGCATGTAGAGATCTACCACTAGTTTGAATGTGGTATTTTAATTTTTGCGATCTCGAATTTGCTCCATATTTTTCTCTCATTGCTTTAGCCCAAATCTTACGAGCTACTCGACCAATTACTGCATACTCTGGGTCGATACCATTGGAGAAAAAGAAAGATAAATTAGGTGCAAAATGGTTAATATCCATTCCACGTGAAAGATAATATTCTACGAAAGTAAATCCATTAGCCAAAGTAAACGCTAACTGCGTAATCGGATTGGCTCCAGCTTCTGCAATATGATATCCTGAAATAGAAACAGAATAAAAATTACGAACAGAGTGATCAATAAAATATTGCTGAACATCTCCCATGAGCTTCAAAGAAAACTCTGTGGAAAATATACAAGTGTTTTGCGCCTGATCTTCTTTTAATATATCTGCTTGGACTGTACCACGTACTGATGATAAGGCCTTAGCTTTCATTTCATTGTACACATTAGCCTCTAAGACTTCATCACCCGTCAATCCGAGTAGCATCAAACCTAATCCATCGTTTCCTTTAGGAAGTTCGCCTCTATATTTTGGTCTTTCTAATCCTTTGTCGTCGTACTTTGATTTGAATGCTGCCTCTACTTTTGATTCTAGGCCATGCTCTTTAATATACATTTCACATTGCTGATCAATGGCTGCATTCATAAAGAAGGCACATATAGTAGCTGCTGGGCCATTAATAGTCATCGAGACAGATGTCTTTGGATTACAAAGATCAAAACCAGAGTATAATTTCTTGGCATCATCCAAGCAACAAATGCTTACTCCTGAGTTTCCAATTTTCCCATAAATATCAGGACGATGGTCTGGGTCTTCACCGTATAGAGTTACCGAATCAAAAGCAGTCGATAATCTTTTTGCCGGAAGACCTTCTGACACATAATGGAATCTTTTATTGGTTCGTTCGGGTCCACCTTCTCCGGCAAACATTCTCGTTGGATCCTCTCCTTTTCTTTTAAAAGGAAAAACACCTGCGGCATAAGGAAACGCACCGGGTACACCCTCTTGTAAATTCCATTTCAAAATATCTCCCCAATCACGATGCTTTGGTAACACAACTCTCGGAATCTTGGTGTGAGAAAGAGACTCTGTGTGTGTAGGAACTTTTATTTCTTTATCTCTTACTTTATAGACGTATTCGTCGGCTTTATATCTAGCTACGGTCTCTTCCCAACTTTCCAGCATACGCTTACAACTGCCATCCATATCTTCCATGACTCGCTTGTATTTTTCTTCTAAAGCTTTAGCCATATCACTAGCCTCCTCAAATTGTTTCATTGAAGTTTTTAATGCGTATGCTTGAGAGGCATATTCAGATTGCTTGAGTACCCACTTATCGTAATTCCGATTGTTTTCAGATATCTCCGAGAGGTACCTTACTCTTGCTGGTGGTATAATATATATCTTTTCACTTTCTCCAGTATCGAAATCCATGACACCTTCAAGATTAGCTTCGGTACGCTCATTAACTGTAGCGATAATCCTTTTATAAAGTGTATTGGTTCCTGGGTCGTTAAATTGACTAGCTATGGTGCCATACACGGGCATGGTAGCAGGATCCTCGTGCCATAAATCATGATTTCTCTGATATTGCTTCTTGACATCACGCAAGGCATCTAGAGCACCTCGCTTATCGAATTTATTAATCGCTATAATATCAGCAAAATCAAGCATGTCAATCTTTTCTAATTGAGTAGCTGCTCCAAATTCAGGAGTCATGACATACATGCTTACATCAGAATGATCAACAATTTCAGTATCGGACTGACCTATACCACTGGTCTCTAAAATGATCAAATCGTAATTGGCTGCTTTGAGGATGTCTACTGCTCCTTGTACATGCTTAGATAAAGCCAAATTACTTTGACGAGTTGCCAAAGACCTCATATATACCCTACCATTGTTGATCGCATTCATTCGAATACGATCACCCAATAAAGCACCACCCGTTTTTCTCTTAGACGGATCTACCGATATGATAGCAAGATGCTTCTCAGGAAAATCTAATAAAAATCGTCTTACCAACTCATCGACCAAACTCGATTTACCAGCTCCTCCTGTCCCAGTAATACCAAGTACTGGAATGGTTTTACTAGCCACTCTTTCTTGAATACTCGATAATACTGCGGCATGCTCTTCACCAAAATTTTCTACTGCAGTGATGACCCTTGCAATATTATGAACGTTGCTTTTATCTAATGCTTTTACCTCTCCGTTTAATGATTGTCCTATCGCGAAATCACATTGCTCCATTAAATTATTGATCATCCCTTGGAGCCCCATCTTGCGTCCATCATCAGGTGAGTAAAGTCTAGCAATACCATAATCATGCAATTCAGCAATCTCTGTTGGTAGTATAGTGCCTCCACCTCCACCAAAAATCTTAATATGACTACATCCGCGCTCCTTTAATAAATCATACATATACCGGAAGTACTCATTATGACCTCCTTGATATGAAGTAATCGCTATCCCTTGTACATCTTCTTGAATCGCAGTATTCACAATCTCATCTACTGACCTATTGTGGCCTAAGTGGATGATTTCTGCTCCTGATCTTTGCATGATCCTTCGCATGATATTAATCGCAGCATCATGGCCATCAAATAAAGAGGCTGCAGTTACGATTCTGATCTTATGCTTAGGTTGGTATGGTTTGGCTTGTATCATTAGGTATCAATTTTAAACTTGGCAACAATCAAACAAAAAGCGAACACTTGTTCGGAACATCAAAGATAATTGAATTAATAGTAAGTCGGTTATACTCAAGATAGATATAAACTAGCACTACACTTCTTAGTCAATCTATAAGATCTTAATATTGAACATTTGGCCTCATACAGATTTAAAAACGTCCGATCTAAAACTATATCTAGCGTTAGTATTGGTAGTTTTTCCACGGTAAAACTAGATTTCGCTACTTCTCAGAAAATAAATATAAAATTATTTTTTACCACAATCATAGTGAATAAATGAGGATTCTGACTAGAGTTAGATTCATTAAGTGCTTAATTTACAGCATGTTAAGAGATATCTTTACTTATTTATGTCTCTTGAAATTTGGTTTCTTGAGCCTAATAGGTCATAAATTTGAGCAGTTACATTTTTATTCAAACCGCTACTTTTTCCGCTTTTCACAGTCTAACTTAAGGGATCCGTTTTGAAAAAATAGACAGACAGTCCCACCAAAACCACGAAACTCATTTTTTAATTACTAACATTTCAACGAAATGAATAAAACTGCTTGGATTATTCTGCTAATATTGTGGATACTTTTAGGGCTATGGTTATGTAACAAGTACATCTGCAACAATTCGGTTGCCGCCCCAATTAAAACAACTGAAAAAGTTGCTCCTCTTGTAACTGAAATAGATCAATGGACCGTGAGAGATGGTTCTGCTTTCAACTTTAGTTCTCCTGATTACATTTCTTTCGATAAATCTGGATTTTCACACTTAGCTTATACTTCTGGATTAACTTCAAAACTAGGAAGCCTTGTAACCTATCTTAAAGGAAATCCTGATAGAGGTGTCACAGTGACTGGAAGATATGGAGAAGAAGAAACTAATAGCAGTATACTACCCACATTAGGTTTGGCAAGAGCAAATGATATTAAAACTTGGATGCAATCTCAAGGCGTAGGTGCAGGACAAATAGAAATTGCAGATCTACTTATTCCAAATCCTAAATGGGAAAACAACAAATTGGTATATGGTGCAGATTTTAGTTTTGGCGCATTAGCAAATAATGATGATCGACTTGCACAAATCAAGGATCGCTTATTAGGAAAGCCTATTACTTTATACTTTGGTGTCAATCAAGATCAAATCAATCTTACTGCACAGCAGCGTACAGATTTTGCAGATCTTAACTACTATCTAGATAGAGTACCTTCAGCGAATCTATCTATAGCCGGACATACTGATAATGTCGGTAACCGTGATTACAATATAAATTTATCACAACAGAGATCTGTCTTTGTAAGAGATTACTTACAAACTAATGGTGGTATAAGTTCTAATAGAATGAATACGAATGGATATGGTCCTGATAAGCCAGTAGTATCCAATGCTACCAACGAAGGCAAAGCTAAAAATAGAAGAGTTGAAGTAACACTCAATTAAAAATTTAGCGATACATCTTTTATTAAACTGATAAAACTAATACAATGAATAAATCAATGATTTGGATAGCACTTTTAATAATAGCTATCATTGCAATAGTGGCATGGTTTCTAAACTGCCCATTGTGCGTATTCCTACCGTTACTCTTTATGCTTGGTGCTGCATTCCTAGGTTGGTTAGCAGGATTAAGATGGTTAGGTCTTAAATATTCTGAAGAAGATAGAGACAGAGATCTAAAAGATTTTGACCACAAATACAGTACTCTTAAGTCAGATTGGACTGGGAAATATAGTTCGTTGGAAGCAGATTATGACGGTTATAAATCAACTGCAAAAAATAGATACGCCTCACTTAACACTGAATTTGATACCTATAAAAATGATCATAAAGCAAAGTACACTTCGCTTACTCATGATTACAATGCATACAAAACTGAATCAGAATCAAAGTATAAAGCATTAAATGCAGATTGGGAGGCTAAGTACAAAGACGCCCTTACTGATTGGGAAGGAAAGTGGAAATCTTCGGAATCTAAACGCGCAGAAATACAAACTACATACGATGCTTATAAAAAAGATTCGCAGTCTAAATATGAAAAACTCTCGAATGAGTATGGCACTTATAAAAAAGACGGCCAAGCCAAATATGGAGATCTTAAAACTAAGTATGATGCCTTATTGGCACAGTTAGAAAATTCTAAAACCGAAGCCGATAGTAAGTATAGTGCATTAGCCGCAGAATTCGATGGCTACAAAAGCGAACAAACCAATCTGTACAGTAGTCTCCAATCAGAGCATGAAGGTTATAAAAGAGAGAATGAAAACAAATATGCTTCGTTACAAGCAGAATATAATACCTATAAAACAGAGGCTGAAACGAAATATAATGCAAATAATTCCGACTGGGAAAATAAATGGAATAGCACTAAAACTGAATTAGAGTCAATTTCAAATGAGTATAATTCCTATAAGAATGAAGAACAAGTAAAATATGAAGACCTTCAGTCAAAGTATAATGCGCTCTTACAAGAACTAGAAAATGAGAAGAATGAATCGAAGAATAAGTATGGAACATTGTCCGCAAACTTTGAAAGCTATAAAGGAGAACAAGGTAGTTTATATGCTTCGTTGCAATCAGCCTTTGACAGTTACAAAACTGATGCAAGTGCAAAACTAGCAGCAAAACCTACTGAAGTAGAAGTCATTAAGGAAGT
>CALBEE010000182.1 GCA_937927575.1 uncultured Saprospiraceae bacterium
AGAAGCCAAAGGAATTGAAAATGAAATACGATCTCTATATAAGGAGATATTAGGAACCCACGGATACACTGGTAAAACACCAGATGAATACTTCCAAGAATTACTCAAACGCAATATCTTGATGATTGGATTCTGTTCTTGCTGATACTAAGTCTGACTAAGATGTAGTACAAGAAGATTGGCTAGTACCATTCCAATGTTGCCTCTAACCTCTCTTTGATCCGATTTTTCAAACTTGCTGGATATATCTGTTAGGAGCAAGCAAAAAACTGCACTTCACAAATCTAAGCATCACCCTACTCTTCCAATGGGGGATGACCATGAATTTCTTCATACATCGTATCAAAGTTTTTACGAAGAGAAGAACATAATTTTTTGCGATAATCCGTACGCAACCAAGTCAAATAATTATCTGTACTCTTACTGATACACTTCGTATACTTTTTCATCCTATGATCTATCTCATCACCAAGAAGCTCGACCAACTCTAGAGCATCAAATACATCTTCACTATTTTCCACACATATTTTTAGGTGTTGTGCCATAGATCTATCCAAGACTACTTGTGATCTTTCCTCTGCTCTTAGCGATTCTACGTAGGCCTCATTGATATCAAAGTATACCTCTTCAGAATTGGCCAATCTAGCTCTAAGTTCCTTTGGCATTTCGTATCTAAAGTTACTTTCGATTTCATTATCATCTAACAGATTAGCAAGATAGCCATCTGGATTATTGAAAATCTTCTGCCAGTCTAAATCCGCACCCCAAGCACCGAATCGAAGGAAATTATTTCCCAAATCGATTACATCAAATTCACTCTTGTTTTTAAGGATACGCGATCCTCTTCCTATCATTTGATAATATAGAGTCAAAGACTTAGTCGCTCTATTTAGTATAATCGACTCTACGGTAGGTTCGTCAAATCCTGTTGTAAGAATACTTACGGAAGTCAATATGGCTCCAGGCGTATTTTTAAACCATTCAAGTATGAATTTTCTCTGAGGCTTAGTGGTAGTATTATCCAAATGCATAATAGGTAAGCCTGCATGCTTAAAAGACTCATAGACATATAGAGAAGTGTTTATTCCATTATTGAAGATCAGCGTCTTCTTACCTTTACTTCTCTCGTTGTAGGCTTTAATTAGTTTGGTAAGCATACCACTCGAAGTATACAGATCTTCAGAAGATTTTACAGTATAATCGCCATTGGCACCTATTACCAGCGAGGTCAATCCTACATTATAAGCATACATATTGGCCTTGGCCAAAAAATCATTTTCTATGAGCGCCTGGATAGTTTCACCCGCAATAAGTTCGTCATAGTTATCCTTCATAGGCAACTTTATACTAGAACTCAAGGGAGTTGCAGTAACACCTAAAAGGAACGTCTTTGAAAAGAATTTAAATATCTTAGTAAACGAATTATGATGCGCCTCATCCACGATGACAAGACCTACCTCACTCACATCTAGAACATTATCAAGTAGCCGATTATTTAGCGTCTCGACCATCGCTACAAAACATTTATACTCTTTCTGATCATCAAGATTAGCAGTACTATTCACCACCTTATTCTTGACTCCAAATTCGGTAAGCATATTCGATGTTTGCTTACAAAGCTCAAGACGATGCGTCATCACCAAGACCTTCTTTTCGTGCGTTTTGAGATATTGACGGACTATTTCGGAAAATATTACTGTCTTTCCACCACCTGTAGGCAATTGGTATAAGAGGCGATAATCATCAGGCGCTTCCTCAAATGCCTGAAAAATCCGATCTATAGCTCCCTTCTGATAACTATAGAGTTCTTTTCCACTTCGCTTGTCTTGTACTTCGTTTTGTATATCTGCCATATAGAAACTAAATCAAGCGACGAAAATACAACGAATTAAAGGTTATAAACGAGCCAATTTATCTAAAAGGTTTAAAAAACTTGTTTAGCAGTAGAAGGTGTCTCTTTGAAAACCAAGAATTGTATATCCTATACCATCAATATTCTTAAAATTACCATTCTTTCATTGATCTTTACTACATCTTTGTGTCAATGAATAATTCCATAATAACAAACGATATCACAATAATAGGTGCAGGGCTTAGCGGTCTCACCTTAGCTTATCTATTAAAAGATAGTAAGTACACGGTAAGGATCATAGAAGCACGAAATCGCTTAGGAGGAAGAATACTAACTAAAGGATATAACTCCAATAAGCCTATAGAAATGGGAGCCACTTGGTTAGGAAATCAGCATACTCAATGTATAGCCTTATTAGAGAAATTAGAGCTTGAAGTTTTTAATCAAAAAATAGGAGATCAAGCAATCTACGAAGCTATATCCACAAGCCCTCCATACTTAGCCAAGCTACCTCCAAATCCACAACCTAGCATGAGACTCAGAGGTGGTACTGAACAAATACTTCAAGCATTAGCCAAAAAGCTAAATTCTAATACTATTATACGCAATCAACCAGTAGTCCGTCTAACCGAAATTAATGATATCATAAAAATTGAAACTCCAGATCATACATTTACCTCTAATATTGTCGTTTCTACCTTACCACCAAATTTACTTGTAAGTACTATTGAAATGTCTCCATCTCTACCTCAGTCATTTATAGATCTTGCTAAGGCCACTCACACCTGGATGGGCGAGTCCATAAAAATAGCACTTACCTACTCCGAACCTTTCTGGCGATCCAATAACCTAAGCGGTACCATCATGAGTAATGTAGGACCCATTGGTGAAATGTACGATCACAGTAATTATGAAGAATCATTCTTTGCACTTAAAGGGTTTTTTAGTGGAAATTATTTTTCTATTACTAAAGAACAACGCCTAGCAATGGTCATAGGACAACTACAAAAATACTATGGTCACCAGGCAGAAAAGTTCTTACATTACGAAGAGAAAGTTTGGCGTAATGAGCCATACACATTTGTCCCATATAATGATCACGTACTACCCCATCAAAATAATGGTCATGATATCTTTCAAAATTCTTTTCTTAATGGAAAGCTTATTATCGGCGGTACAGAAACTTCACAACGTTATCCTGGATATATGGAAGGTGCAATTCATTCCGCTCATACAATTGCGAAAAAAATTATACTAACCTAAAGACCTTCAACAGAACTAAATAATTCTTGAATAAAATAATCTCTATTTTGAGGAATGTAGGCATCTCTACAAGATCCTAATCCGCTTCTCATGATACTACGACATATGCCATTAGGGAAGGCACTTTCCTCATGTCCTCTTCCTAAAATACAATGACCTAGCTCATGAAAAACAACCATTTCTTTCAATAAATGAGAAGCCTGATTCCAAAAAGATTCATCGATGGTAATATGCCTAAGATCATGGCCATTAGTAGAACAAGTACCCGCAACAGAACCTTCGTCTATCAATCTTATTTCAGCGGTAATATTAGCAGATTCATAATCTATTTGCAAACCATTTTCTAAGGCCTTCTCTTTAAATGTTTGGAAGTAAGGTTGTAAATCAGAAGGAATGTCAATCTGATCAATCGTGGAAGCATTCTCCTCAATATCTCTTTGACATGCTGCGAAAATAAAAATCGTAAGTAAAAATAGGAGCGATGATCGGTACATATAGTTTCGTTTGGAGTGATGAATAAGTTCTTATGTATCGATATGCTATAGGCAGAGAATTATATGAGCTATTATTAATTTGATGGTATAACGTCAATCAATAAATGAATAGTATTAACTAACAAAAATTAAACATCCAATTCTTATTCACGACAAAAATTGTGCTTCACCTGTAAATACAATTACCTTTATTTGCTCCTAACCTTTTAATAGACGATGACTAGAAAAATCGATCATATCGTATACTGTGTGCATAATCTAGAAACAGCTATCCTTGATCTAGAATCTCGATTAGGTGTAAAGGCCAATATTGGTGGACGTCATACCACGCAAGGCACTAAAAACGCATTGATCAATCTCAATAACAATTGCTACCTAGAGATTCTCGCAATAGACAAAAGCAATAAAGAAGTTAAGGGTCCAAGATGGATGGGTATCGACCAACTACAATCCCCTAAGATTACACGGTGGGCTCTAAAATCTGTAGATATAAATACGGATAGTTTGTTATTATCTGAATTCAATAATTTGATGGGTAGAGTAAGAGAAGGGTCTCGTAAAAAAGAGGATGGTAAAACACTAAATTGGCAGATTGCCATGCCTCTCTCCAGTCCAGAAGTAGAAATTGTACCTTTTATTACTGACTGGACAAAATCTCAATCACACCCAACTGAAGATCTACAGCAAAACTGTGAATTGTTAGAGTTACGACTAAAGCATCCGAATCCTAGTAAAATTAAAAACCTATTTAGCAAAATGAATATTGACTTGGATATCACTACTTCCGATACAGCATCAATAGAAATTACATTGAGGTGCCCAAAAGGAATAATCCAACTTTAAATCATTTTCTAAATGAAGGACATCTCCATTTCTATCTTCTTGATATGCATTTTTCTAATTTCTTCGTGTATTGCAACTAAACAAAACACTCCAAAAACCAAATCTATTGCCCATCAAGTCCTTGAAGATACAATCGAAGCGCATGGAGGAGATTTATATAAAACTGCGCATTACCAATTCACTTTTAGAAATAATCTGTATACATTCAAAAATGACGGCAAAAAATATAAGTACTCGGCATTAAAGAAAAAAGATAACATCACTACTTACGACATCCTTGACAATAAGGAAATGCGTAGAATGATAAATGGTATAGATCAAAAGTTTTCTTTAGTAGAACAAGATAAGTATAGCGGCGGTATTAATTCAGTAATATACTTTGCCACTCTTCCTAATAAATTGCAAGATCCTGCTGTCAATAAACTCTACAAAGGAACTACAATAATCCAAAATATAGAATACGAAATATTAGAAATTACGTTTGATCAAGAAGGTGGAGGCAAAGATCATGATGACACTTTTCTCTATTGGATTAATAAGGACTCTCACCTTATTGAATATCTAGCGTACAATTATGCTGTCGGTAAAGGCGGCGTCCGATTCAGATCCGCTTATAACAAGCGTAATATAGATGGTATAATATTTCAGGACTATATCAATTATAGTGCGGATGTAGGCACACCCTTATTAGATCTTCCAAAACTCTATGAAGCAAATAAACTCAAAAAACTATCTGAAATCAAAACAGAAAATATAGTTAATCTCAAAAATCAGTAAAATTGCCAATACTGTAGGAAGGATTGCTATTACGATCGCTTGAAAAGTAAATGATATTTGTAGTGATTACAAAATGAAGTTAATTCTTCATAAACATTATAAATACAATATTATGAAAGCTATACAATCAAACACTCAATTTAATGAATTAGTAAACAGTGGAAAACCATTCGTATTGGATTTCTATGCTGACTGGTGTGGGCCTTGCCAAACCTTACTTCCTACGGTAGAAAAATTGGCAACAGAATACGAAGGTGATGTTGAAATATTAAAAGTAAATGTCGACGAGCAAAGAGAGTTAGCCTCTGCATTTGCAGTTAGAAGTATACCCTCAATATTTTTTATTAAAGGCAATACTGTAATAGATAAACTTAAGGGTTTGACAACGGAAAGTACTCTAAGAAACAAGATTGAGGATCTAAAATCTTTTGCCGCATAATCGTCAAAATATCTGTGGAGCTATTCCATTTTACATATATCCTATTTGCACACATATAGGTAGGCCCAATACTTTACGGTTTTGGGCCTTTTTCAATTTACTATTTGCGTACCTTTAGTATTATGAATGAAATTGAGATATTAAAAAAATTGGTGTCGTTCCCTGTCTTAGGTGGAAATTCTAATCTATCTATCATCACATGGATCAAAGAATATATTGAATCATACGGCGTTCCTACGCAACTAGTACCCAATAAACAAAAAAACAAAGCTTCCTTACACTGCAGAATCGGTCCTAAAACTGATGGTGGTGTAATCCTATCAGGTCATACAGATGTAGTACCTGTAGAAGGTCAAGACTGGACCACTGATCCATTTGTTTTGACTGATGGAAATGATGGTAAATTATATGGCAGAGGATCTTGTGATATGAAAGGATTTATTGCATGCTGTCTTGCTGTTCTTCCTCAAATGCTAAAAGCAGATCTTAAGACGCCTATATATTTTGCTTTTTCATATGATGAAGAAATCGGATGCCTGGCAGCTCCAGAATTAGTCAAAGCTATAAATAGCCACTACGAAGAAAAACCCAAATATGCTATCATAGGAGAGCCGTCAATGCTAAAACCTATAATCGGTCAAAAAGGAATATGTGTATTAGATACTCATGTAAACGGATCAGCAGGACATAGTAGCAGAATTAAACAAGAAGTAAGTGCTATACATGAATCGGCAAGGTTAGTACTCTGGTTAGAAGACAAGATGAATCAATTAGTATCTGAAGGTAGGTTAGACCATAGATTCCATCCTCCACATTCTTCATTGCACATAGGACAAATACAAGGTGGAATAGCTCCAAATATAATTGCCGACAAAGCCTCTTTTTTTTGGGATGTACGATGTATACCTAAAGACAAAGCCGAAGATATCATTCTAGAATTTGAAGCGCATTGTTCGAAACGAGAAAATGAATTAAGAAAAATATTTCCAATTTTTAAAATAGACACCAGACAACACCATCCACCTGTTCCACCATTAGATACTAATGAGAATGATGAGATTGTGGCATTCACTCAATCTATCGTAAATGATCAAAGTTGGGATACTGTAGCCTATGCTGCCGAAGCAGGACAATTTGCAGAAGGTGGATTCCAGTCTATAATTTGCGGCCCAGGGTCGATTGCTCAAGCACACAGAGCCAATGAATATATTGAAATTGAACAAATGAATAGAGGTGTAGCAATGATTGAAAACCTCATAAAAAAACAATCCAAATAAAAAGTGATGAACAGAAAAATACTTATTCTTTGCATTCTTATTATGATAGCATTGATGCTCTTCACAAATATTGATCACATACTTTGGATTAACGAGAATGTAGCATCTAATGGATCGACTTGGACTAATGAATTGTTTCCACTTATTATTAATAATATCGTGTGGATTGCCATTATACCATTGACTTTTATTTGGCTCTCGAAAAAAGACATTTCAAAAATATTAACCGGTCTAGTAATTATCACTACAATGGCACAAACAGGAACAACAATGTACGCACGTATAGCAAGCGATCCACTTGCAGCGGGTTTATCATTTGTAATCCTTGCGATTCCACTTTCTGTAATCTTACTCATTTTTAGCATCAAAGAATTAAAAGCAAGTTAGAATAGCAATTCTAAGAAATAGATGATTTCAATTTTCGAATAATCCGATACCAAATAGGCAATTGCTCTAAATAATACTCAGAATAAGTAATTACTTCAGGACCAAAACTTTGATAAAATTTCTTCACACCTTCTAAGTCTGATCCTTCAAAATCCAAGACTATATCTGTATTACAATTTTGCTCTACGATATGATTGAGAATTGCATGCATTGCAAATCTTTTCTTTCCCATTGTGTTCGAAGTACCAAATAAATTTATGATTCTCTTTTCATTCTTTATGACAAATAAAGCACCTTCAATATCATCCTCGCTTTTAGCTAAAAATATTATTCCTTTACCAATGTTAATTAAATAATGAAACAGCTTTTTAGCGATTTGATATTGAGAAGACTTCAAATCTACTTTAGCACTCATCTCTTTTTGATACATATCGACTAGCATATCAATATCCTTAGATTCGACTATATCATAATAATCTTTACTTTTTCGAATCCTCTTTCTCAGCGATTTAGAATAATTAGCATGTATTTCATTATAATCCCTATTGAGCGACAGTATCAAATTAGTGCGAGATCTGATTTCAAATGTGCTTGTTATATTTCCATTATAATTTTCATTTCCTTTTAAATGAACAAGCGTATTTACATTGGGAATTGCCTTTAAAAAGGCTTCTAAAATAAGAGCATTGTTATGTTTAGTAATCAGTCCCAATTGCTGAGTGAAAGGAGGCTGTAAGTACATTGTCATTCCTAACTTTTGCTCCATTGGCAAAGGAAAGATAGCTTCATAGTTTTCACCTACCAAAGCAGACCAACTTCCATTTGTCACTATATCAAGATAATCAGTAAACGCATATGGTAAACCACCGCCACTTTCAGCCACCCGAGCATTCCACTGGGCATCATCTATTTGGCTTCTATGAATAAGTTGTATTTGCAAAATTACTTCTTTGATTCAAAGCTAGAGCATTCTTAATACTTCACTAAGCATTTCGATAGTTTCTTTATCTCCTTCAAATTTACCATTGACCACTTTAATTTGATTCTGGTAAATCGCTACCTGAGCTACTATCCTAGCATCCAATGCTTCTAGTGACCAAAGTAATGATTGCATAGCGCGTTCACCTCTCGGCTCATTAGGAGTATATGTGATCGGAAGTACTGGCTTTCCTACTAATTCTCCACTAGAAGCAATCCATTCCAATGCAGATTTTATTTGTGCCGGAAGGTTATATATATATTCTGGAGTGCATACTACTACAGCATCTGCAGATTGAATGGCATGGCGCCAAGACAATACTTTTTGAGGCCAAGGATGTCGATCCAATTCTGCTGCAAAAACAGGAAGAAGATTCAATGCATCAAAATGGGTATAGGAATTACCATCAATGCTTGATAGTGCTTTCAATAATTGTACATTAGAAGAGTCTTTTCTCGAAGATCCTGATATCGTTAAAATATTCTTCATTACTTATAATACAATTGGAATAATATACTGCGCAAACAGTATTAGAATAATTATAGAAATTATGTTTAAAACAAATCCTGCTTTAACCATTTCAGATACTTTAATATATCCACTTGCAAACACAATAGCATTAGGTGGAGTAGCCATTGGAAGCATAAATGCGCAACTAGCAGCCATGGTTGCGGGAATAAGCACTGGTAATATTTCCTGATCTAAGCCCAGTGCTACACCTGCGATTACAGGAGCGAAAATAGCCACTAAAGCGACGTTACTCATTAGCTCAGTCATAAATAATACAATGGTGATTAACAATGATACTATCACTATTATGCTTATTCCGACATTATTAGAAACTACATCTCCAATAAATTGAATTACGCCAGCATCCGCTAAGCCTTTTGCTAAAGCCAACCCTCCTCCAAATAAAATTAATATTCCCCAAGGCAACTTTTTAGTGTCTTCCCACTCTAAAGTAAATTCACCCTTTCCAAAACTAAAAGGAATCGTAAACAATGCGAATGCAGCTAACATACTTATCCCAGCATCCGATAGGGTGATCATAGGAAGCCAATCATTAATATGCCCTCGTAAAATCCAAAGCAAAATAGTAATGAAAAATACTATCAACACTCTCAATTCGGATTTTTGCAACTTCCCAATTTTTTCTAATTCTAAATCTATAATTTCTTTGCCATCATTACGTGCACCTAATCGATTAGGATAGACCACTTTTACCAGCACCAAGTATATTATAGCTAACATCAAAAGACTAAAAGGAACCCCAATTTGCATCCAACTTAAAAATGAAATTTGAATATCATAAGTACTTTCCATAAATCCTACCATCACCGTATTAGGTGGTGTACCGATTATAGTTGCAATACCTCCAACATTAGCGGCATAGGCAATACCTAACATGATCGCCAAAGCAAAATTTTTATCTCCCTTAGTAAAACCATCTTCATCATTAGCTAAAAGTGATATTACAGAAAGTGCAATAGGCAACATGACTACAGTAGTCGCAGTATTACTGATCCACATACTCAAAAAAGCCGTAGCGATCATAAAACCTAAAATAATGCGATCTGGACTAGTACCTGTGAAATTTACAATCTGTAATGCTATCCTCTTATGTAATTGTACTTTCTCCAATGCTAAAGCCATCACAAAACCGCCAAAAAATAAAAAGATAATAGGACTTCCATAACTAGCTGCTACAGTTTTCATGTCCGCTATTCCAAGTAATGGAAAAATAGTTAATGGAATCAATGCAGTAACAGATATTGAAACGGCTTCAGTAATCCACCAAATGATCATCCAAACAGCTACAGCAATTATTTTATCCGCGGCAGGTGTTAATAAAATCCAAGGAAGGTTAAAGAGTAAAATACAAAATATAGGGCCCAGTATAAGTCCAAGTTTTTTGACAAGAGGATAAGATTTTCTGGGCATAGATAATTTTGACTGTTATTCGTTATTGCTAAATTAATTAATCGCAATCATTCAATCAAAAACGATAATTATCGCTTAGCCATCTTCACCTCTTTTTTCATCATATCATCCCCTCTTACAAAGTTGATCGTTACAATATCGCCAGGCTCAAATGGCGTAAGAGCATTTATCAATTCTTGCATAGAAGAAACTACTTTATTATTTACGCCAGTAATAACATCTCCAACCAAAAGCCCTGCAGCCTTAGCCATCGAATCCTCAGGAAAAGAAAGTATTTCTACACCTCCTTTTACTTCACCTATCATCACACCAATTTGACCTCGATTGTTATTCTTCTCCACCATTTCAATCGACTCATCAATACCCATCTCTTCCGCATTCACTATTTTAAATTTTTGAGGTGTATCACTTCCATCAGTTTTTATTATTACCTCAGTTTCATCCATCACTTTTTTCATTTTTTCTGGCATTTCTCCTTCACCATTCCATTCTATTACCTCTTCTTTACCATTCTCTATGATTTTGACTTTGTACTTTTTTATTTTTTTTGCGTCATTAGCCGTTACTTCAATTTCTACATTTTCCTCACGCTTTTCTGCCTTTGTTCCAGTAGCCTCTTCTAATTCATTAATCTCTACTTCAACTTCTTTACGCATTTTCTTTACTGCTTCACTATTAGGATCATCAGACCTCATCTCTACCCTTTTCTCAACATTGATATTGACCACAGTCTTATCTTTTTCTAATGCTTTCAACTTCTCATCTGCACCATCTCCTTCTATAACGAATACTTCTTGCGTAATCTTTCCATCAATATTTTTATCTACAGTAATGGTAGTCGTATTCGTCATTTTTGTTTGAGCTGTAATAGCTATACTCATAACAAGACAAAAACAAGTAATAATAAATTTCATAGCGAATTATTTAATTAAAAACCTTTTATCCTAAAACCAAAAAAGGGAATCCGTTACCAGCTTCCCTTTCTATTATTAATTATAAATTTTATTTTCTTCCTATGCGAACTTCTTTCGTCAGTGCACGATGATCACGGCTGTAGTGTACGATTACCAAGTCACCTAATTCATATGCCGCCAAAATATTCGTAAGATCGGCTTGATTAGAAACCGTCTTTCCATTAATATCTGTAATCACATCGCCTTTTTTTAATTTGGCTGCTCTTGCACTAGAATTTTGATATGCGAAATCTTTAATCACAACGCCTCCTTCTACTTGCATAACTGTAATACCTAAATCACCTTTGGCATTAGATAACGTTGATACATCATCTGAAGCTCTTACTGAAACTTGAGGAGTCACCACCTTGGCATTAGTCCTTGACATATTGACTTTCCTCGCTTCACTAGAGGATGTAGGAGCGTTCTGAGCCATGATCGCAGAAGCAAATAATAGACAGACACATGTAATTAATGATTTCATTGTAATTAATTTTCTTGAGTTCTTAGTTCATTGTAATAGCCAATATAGCTCACCAAATCTAAATATTATCATCAATATTGCCTAATCATTACGCGCTAAGTAGCCAATTTGACCATGATGATTACTATTGAGAGACTAAAACCGCCATATTTGCTGCCTGTATGGCTTAAAAGGCACTAGACTTCTTCATAGTCTTTTTACCTTCTACCTTAAACTTAAGCTTACTATCTGAGGATAAAACGAATCCTGACTCTTCTTCAAATATTTCTTTATACTTATTCCAAATATTGGTCGGTTGCTTCTCACCATTGATTTTCATGTGCTTTCCAGATAACTCTACTTCACTAACTTCTCCAGTAGAAATCAACCTATCCTTACGTAATTCGTATCCTATTTTATCTTCAACAGTACGCGATTTACCAAAATCACTCCCCAACATATCTCTATCTCTATCTAAACCTCTTAGATCGAGCCCTTCAAGTTCAAGATTTTCGAGCATCTCAGACAATTCATCCATACTTTGATTCAATTCTGGTATTCTGAAATTCTCTATATCCATACCCTTTAGATCAAAATCTTTCATGATATCCTCAAGATTTAATAACATATTCTCATCTATATCTGGCATAACAAAAGAGAAGGACCGTGAACTATCTCCATCTTCGATATTCCATTCAAAGTCGTCTTCAAATTGCTGTCCCCAGATCTCCATAGACCTTCCAAATTCTTCTCCCCACTCTTCCATATCTTTACCAAATGTCTCACCGAAATTTTCACCCCATTCTTCCATAGACTTTCCAAAGTTTTCGCCAAACGTCTCACCAAAATTTTCACCCCACTCTTCCATGGATTCTCCAAACTCTTCTAATCTCTCTTCCAATTCTGCTTCCTCCTCAGGTGTCAAATCTTCCCCATTTCTAAATATCCAAGTGTTTCCTCTACTAGATCTACCTTCCATCTGATCTATTTGATCTTCATATTGATCATAATCACTTTCTGGTATTTGCTTACCGTCAATCTCCAACTTGGTAATTTTACCATTTTCCTTCTGTATCGTTATTGAACCATCATCATCAGATTTTGTCATCGTATAACTATGCTTGCTGATCTTAGGCAAAGTATCGATAGGCATTATGTCTAGATTAAGTGCTACCTCATCTCTAGGAACTTCCTCATTTTCAATTTCGATTTTATTCCAAATCTTATCAGTCACATTAGCAATCATGTCTTTGCTAAAGAAAATTACCAAAGTCAAAATGGCAACCGATGCTATTAATTTTTCTCTCATATTTCTATTGGATTTAGGTAAATTCATAATTCTTTTTATTCTATTCATAAGTGATTGATCTGCAAAAGACATTGCTAAAGATTGTCTTCGATCTAAAGCTAATTCTTGAATTCGTACTAAGGTTTTAGCATAGTCCATCGCTGAATTTTGAGCAAGAGCCACATCATCACAACAATATTCTCTTTGTTCTCTGGATACTCTTGAAAGCCACCAAACTAAAGGATGATAGAAGAGTACAATTTCCATCGTAGTTTGAATGATATTAACAAGATAATCTTTACGTACAATATGTGCCATCTCATGTCTAAGTATGCTCTCCACTTCCGCTGTGGTCAATTGTGTCATCATGCCAACTGGGAATAAAATTAGAGGCTTTAAAAATCCAACAGTTACTGGGGCATTCACTACGTTGGATACTCTAAGTTTAACCTGATTTGCTAAGGATATTTCAGATAGCAATCCTTCATATAAAGCAGTTTCTTCATTGGAAAAAGAATTCTTTTTTATGTATTCTACTATGGCTAAGTCAATTACAAATTTTGCAGTAAAGCCTATTACACCTATTATCCACAGATAGCCAATCCAAGTGTTTGTAATCGTCAAATACTCATCATCCAGTACCACAATATCCGTTGTCCAATTCGTAATAGTTTTTACTACTTCAGTCGTATCTAATGTCACGCCGCTGGAATAGCTCATCGCGAAAGTGATCAGGCAACAAACAAATAATGTGGTTAATCCTAATAATGCAATTCTATATCTCACTACTGGATTATTACTGCTCTTCCTGAACCATAGCCAAGTAATAATTCCTATTAATCCACCCTGCCAAATCGATTGAATGATGGTATGTGTAATGCTATCTATCAATTCTGGACTGATCCATTCTGATATCCATGTTTCCATAATTATGTTGGTTTAAATGGGATTATTTTCGATTCTCAATATCTGCGATCAAAGATTTTATTTGATCCAATTCATCAGCTGAAGTTTTTCCTTGTCCTAATGCCTGCATAACCAAAGAAGAAGCAGAACCTCTATAAGCAGAATTGATAAAGTTTTTTAATAAGCCAGACTTTATTTTCTCTTCTTCTACGTTAGCCGTATAGATATGAGTTCGACTAGCTGTATCGCGATGCGTAAGCTCTTTTTCATTCATGATTTGCATAAGTTTGAGCGTGGTCGTATATCCAATTTCCTTTTCTTGACTCATAGCGTCATTCACCTCTCTCACCGACGAAGGTCCTTTTTGCCATAAGATTTGCAATATTTCCAATTCTGTCTCTGTAGGCTTTTGCTTAATATCCATAATGATTCACTTGACAATTATTTTATATACGAATACTTTCGTAGTACTAATGTATAGATAAGTAACTGAGAAATCAAGCTTGAAGTACGAAAATTGTCGTAGTTAAATGGATTTTAACATTTTACCTTATCTACAAATGCAAAGAGCCAAGCATTCAGCCTGGCTCTTCAAGTATAATTTATGTAGTATAATTTTATTTGTTCGAGAGCTTATTTTGCATTCCCATAGCAGCTCCTATGATGCCTGCATTATTCAAAAGCTTAGCTGGTACTACCTCAGCATCGGTTTCTAGATACTTACTGTACTTTTGAAACTTCTTACACACACCTCCACTAATCACAATTTTGTTAGGAGAGAAGAGTACCTCTAGATGATTGAGATATTCGTTGAGGTTAGTTCCCCACTCCTTCCAATTCAAATCTAATTGTTCGCGGACACGGTTAGTGGCATAATCTTCAGCTATTCCATCTCTCATTTTAAGCATTCCTAATTCAGTATTAGGGACCAATACACCATCTATAAATGTTGCCGATCCAATTCCTGTTCCCAGAGTAATCAGAAGACACACACCATCTACACCCTTGGCTTCTCCAAAAGACAACTCAGCTAATCCTGCTGCATCAGCATCATTAATAAGAGATACTGGAGCTCCAGCCATTGCTGAAAACGTTTCTTCTACTGGAAAATCAATCCAACTCTTATGAATATTAGTCGCGGATTTAGTAATGCCTTGTCTCACTACCGCAGGACAACCTGCACCTATGGGCTTACCTTCCCATTCGAGGTCTTTGACTATTTTCATAGCCGTAGCAATAACATTTTTAGGCGTGGCATTTTTAGGTGTCGGATACTTAGTGCGTTCAGAAATAAGAATTCCCTTTTTAGTATCTACTATAGCGCCTTTGATTCCAGTCCCACCAATATCAATACCTAGCATTTTAGCTGCCATATCCTATTTGATTACCCTTACACTTTTAATGATTACATCTTCCGTAGGTCTATCGGATTTAGACGTAGGCAAACTTGCGATTTTGTCTACAACTTCCAATCCTTTGACTACCATACCATATACGGTATACTCCATATCCAAAAATGGTGTACCTCCCTGCTCTGTATAGCCTGCCTTCTGCTCTTCGGTATATTTTATTCCTTTTTGAATTTCAATTTGTTTGAGCTGTGCTTCAGACACAGTCTTTCCTTGAACAATATAAAATTGTGATCCAGAAGATTTCTTTTTAGGGTTTCCCGGCCCACCAGTTCTAGCAGCCGCTAATGCTCCTTTTAGATGAACATGCTTAGGATCGAACTCTGCATCTACCGTGTAACCTGGTCCACCACTACCATAGGAAGCATTTGGCTTAGGATTTTTACTATTAGGATCACCGCCTTGAATCATAAATCCATTAATTACCCTATGATAAATAAGACCATCGTAATACTTCTCCTCAGCTAGCTTTATGAAATTATCTCTATGCTTTGGGGTATCATCAAAAAGCTGAATGGTCATGGTGCCCATTGTAGTTTCCATCTCTAGCAAACACGCTTCTGGTGCTTCGAAAATAATATCTTGCTCCATGACACTTTCCTTATCTCCTTTCATGGCTATCAGTTTGACAGTGTACTTACCAGAAAGAACATATCTGTGCTCTGGAGTAGCTTCCGTACTGGTATTACCATCGCCGAAATCCCATTTATAAGATTCTGCTTTCGTAGATGTATTATCAAATTTAACATTAGCAGGCGCTACTTCATCTTCTTGCATGTAGGCGAATCCAGCCTTTGGGCTAGAACACCCTATAAGTACTATCGTTGAGAATAATACAATCGCAATTATTCGTGTCATTGAGTTTCGTTTTCTTGAATGCTTTATCAATCCTATTGAAAATTACTATCCTAAAATGGACTTCTATCAATAGTAGGCTGCATAATTACTGAATAATTTAATCCTTTACACGGCCAAATACATGAAAGCAGATTATTTCAATATTCTAACTTGCATTTTGACATCCTCTAAAGGCCTATCTCCAGGTGCAGTTTCTACAGCAGCAATCTTATCTATTACATCAAGTCCTTCCACTACTTCACCGAATACGGTGTAATCCATATCTAACTGTGGCGTACCTCCTACTGTACCATACTTTTTGATTTGGTCAGGATTGTATGTTATCCCCTTATTCGCAGCGATACCGCTTAACTGTGCTTCAGTGTAAGTCTTACCCTGTACCAGATAAAATTGAGATCCTGAGGATTGTTTCATAGGATTTCCAGGTCCACCTTGCCTAGCAGCAGCTAATGTTCCCTTAAAGTGTGGTGCTCCGATTTCAGCGTCTATCTTATACCCAGGACCACCTGCTCCTAAGTTTACCTTTTTATCAGCTCCCTTACTTTTTGGGTCTCCGCCTTGCACCATAAAGCCTTGTATTACTCTATGAAATAATAAATCGTTATAAAAACCCTCGTTGGCTAGTTTTATAAAGTTTGCCTTGTGGAGTGGTGTATCATCATAAAGCTCCACTTTCATATTTCCAAAATCCGTTTCTATCATAGCGTAAGTCGGCCCATCTGCTTGACATCCGATTACAACCATAGCTACTGTAGCTAATACAAGTGCTTTTAATGTGTTTATCACTTTCATACTGTTAATTTTC
>CALBEE010000183.1 GCA_937927575.1 uncultured Saprospiraceae bacterium
TTCTTGTTCTAAAGAGGAAAAAACCAATACGTCATTATTCACTCCTTCACCTTTGTTGCTTAAAGAAAGACGAATTAATAACCTCTTACATTCTTCTTATTTATATAACGAAGATGCACTTATTAGTGAAACGACCTTCTATTCTGCGAGTACAGGGGAGGCCATTTATAGAGATTCATATATCTATACAGCAGATACGACGATTCGAATTCGAAAGGATATGCAATCTAACGAGAACATATACACTCGTAAATACTATATAGTGAGTGAAGCTCAAGGCAGAAGAGATGATTATGAAGATGGAGAATTTGTAGGATATCGGTATTATAATTTTGATGAAAGCCCTAGTTGTGGCTATGATGGTATTCTTACCTACAATGTATTTGGTCAACTTAACACAGCAGTCGACTTTGATTATATTGATGATAACTGCAGTTACACCATAACAGTTTCTCCCACTATTAACTCCTCATATATCGAATCTGAATATACTCGTGGTGAAAAGTATGATGCGTATAATTCTATTCGCCTTCCTTTCTACCGAATAGATAAATATCCTAATGTCGATTCTTATTTTAGACGAGATGAGGAGGAGGAGATAATTCAAACTCGATCCTATAGATCAGAATTTGAATATAATAGTCATGATCATCCAACGAATGAAATTAGGACATATCTAGATGGAATTATTCATAATATAACCTTTACATATTACTAGTAAGGACTAGGTTTATTTGATTGTTACATATGGTTTTATATCGTATATTTATTTTTTAAATATATAATTTGGATATGAAACTGTTACTACTTCTTTGCATATTACCAATATCACTCTTCAGTCAAGACTTACAAGATGGTCTATTGCTTCATTATAATATGAACAATTCAGTGATGGATCAAAGTATTAATGATAATGATGGTTCACCTAACAATATTACATATGTTGAAGATCGGTTTGGAAACGATAATAGTGCCGCTCTATTCAATGGAGAAGATAGCTTTATAGATTTACCTAATATAGATGAATTAAAGCCTGATATGCCAGTGAGTTTTTCTTTTTGGGTAAGGTACGATAGTGATAGTCATGAAGACAGAGCTTTGTTCAATACATCTTTGGAAGAGAATGTAAGTAGTGGTATATATTTTACTAGTGGAGCTTCTACAGGTCAACTCGCAGTTGGATTTGGTGATGGCTCTGAATTCTATAGTGCATCATCTCGTCGAGGTTTAGGAAGTAATGCTATAATCGAAACTGGCGAATGGATGCACATCGTAATAGTCGTAAGTGCTACTTTGGATATGAAAATATATGTAAATTGTGAAGATCCAGGCGGTACATATTCAGGCACGGGTGGAGCTTTGTATTACTCTCCGCAACCAGGTAGCATTGGAAGGCATGATCAAAATACAGGAAATGTTTTGTCATACTATTTTGAAGGAGCACTCGATGATTTCAGATATTACAATAGAGCTTTGACAGAAGAAGAAGCCTTATTACTTTGTGCAACGACAGAATTAGAAATAGACGTCTTGGTAGCTAGTCCACCTAGCTGTAAAAATTTTACAGATGGGATTATAGAAGTGGTAGGTGTTGGAGGTATTCCACCTTATGAATATTCTATTAATGATAGTCCGTTTGGGAGTAATAATATTTTCGAGGGATTGGATGTTGGATCCTATGATGTCATAGTACGAGATAGTCAAGGAGATGAAGCTGAAGCCTCAAGAATCTTAGAAAGTGAAGACGAATTTGAGATTGAATTAATCAATATTTCAGATTCTGCGTGTTCTGGTGTACCTAGTGGAAGTTTAGAAGTTCAAGCTATATCTTCTAATGGTGAAATAGAAGAATTCACATATTCCTTAGATGCTATTACTTATCAAGAGTCAGGATTGTTCGATAATCTAGAATCAGGTCTTTATACCGTTGTGGTTCAAAATTCTGAAGGCTGTATCCAAGAGATTAATTTATCAATCACCAATTTAGATGCCCCTCAAATTTCTTCAGTAGATGTCGACCCTTCTTGTGCAACTGCTGAGGATGGAAGCATTCTAGTGCTTGAAGATAATGGACTATCAGATGTCGTATATTCTATTGGAAATGTTTCTAATTCAGATGGCGTATTTGATAATCTTAATGCTGGACAATACTCGATAATAGCCACATCCTCCAATGGATGTGAAACCTCCATTGATGTGGTGCTATCATCTGATGTACCTTGTGAAGAAGATGAAGTGCTTTGTCCTTTATTGCAAAATAGAGTAGGAATGCAAATCAATAAGTGGGAAAATGAAACCTATACTATACGATTTAACTATCGTAGTAGTATAGATCATTTGGAGTCTTGTGAATATGATAAGCTATTTGAAATGATATATTTTCATTTAGTGACAAAGTCTACGAATAGTATTACTACACATGTCTTATTTGAAGATTATTGTTTAGATATGGAAACGATTTCCAAAGGAGATTATACACCACTTACCGAAAAGTTGCAATCTATAGAACCATCGTTTGATATTATTGAAGATATTGACAATATTCGCTCGTTCATATTGTCCGTTGATTCGGGTGAATGTATTAAAATTTAAGGTTCCATAATCTATTATTTATTGCAGATGATGTGTGATTATCTAGCTAGACATAGTATGTTTGCAACTTCTAATGTGTAATTATATGTCAAATAAGTTTTTAATATTTTTGATTTTAACTCTAGCTATTACTTCATGTTCGCTGGAGACGGAACCTATAGTGATCACTAATATCAACAATGCTCCTCCGTTAAAATTTTTGAAGGAAGTAAAAAAAGATGGTGTAACTACCAATACTTATATTTACCAAGATAGCTTATTACAATCCAGTACATCCATAGGAAGTACGAATGTTGTGACGGATTATTTGTATATTAATGATACTATTTTTAGTGTTCAAATATTAGACGGTGCTATCTTTTCTAGTAGGAAATATTACAACCTATCTGAGACTCAAGGCGTCAGAGAAAGAAGAAATGAATTAGGTGAGTTAGTAGACATTAGAACTTATACTTTCAATGGAAGTTTATGTGGTTATCAAAATTTTGTAACGATGGATGCGCAAGGTGATCAAACTAATGCAGTGAACTTTTCTTTTAATAATGACTTTTGTGATGGTAATGTAAGAAGATTTGACGCAAACGGAGATTTGGTAGATTTTGACACTTTTTTAAAAGATGGGAAACCTGCAGCAAATTCCTCGACTTTACTACCTTTCTTTCAAGTGTCGACAAAGCATAACATAATTTCATCGGTCAAAGTAGTGAATGAAATTATTGATTCATCGAATAGTTATAGTTCAGTATTTGATTATGATATTGACGAATATCCGCAAGAAGAGATTAGAACATATTTAGATGGTAAGGTGGAAGAGTATCTATTTATTTATGAGTAGAAAATAAGAACACCGACAGGCATGACACTTTATACATTTTGTAAATATTGCGAAAATGAAATTAGAATTAATTCCCATTCTAATACACGTCCTGAGCTAAGACAAGAAATTGGAGAAACATCCAAACATAAATGCTCTAACTGCAATCAGACTACCGAAAGACATGTCAATGAAATAAAGGCAAAGCCAAGTCAAAAAATATTATTGCTTGGAGTGCTTCTTGGAGTAGCTTTTACATTGGTGTTAATATTTATTTTTGGTTTTATTGCTAGTGTCACATTTGCAATTCCTTTTTACATCTATAACTCGCAGCTAAACAATGCAAAACTTTTTAATGCATATAGGGTAACTTCTTACCCAAAGTAAATGCGATCTATATTTTACTCAAAGCCTTATTCAAATCTTCGATCAAATAGTCTGCATCTTCCAATCCAATATATAATCTCACATATGTCCAAGGTATAGGAGAATCTTCTTGTCCAGGCATATCGTGAAAAGTAATACTTGGTATCATAAGAGATTCATATCCTCCCCAAGATACAGCCATCAGAAATGAATTTATGGATTCAACGAAACGCATCACCGAGGCTTTGTCATTTGCTTTCAGTACTATCGTCACCAATCCACCGCAGCCAGTCATTTGTGATTGGGCCAATTCGTATTGTGGATAATCTGGATCTAAAGGAAATATTACTTTTTCAATTTTTTCATGAGCTTTTAAAAAGGAAACAATTTTATGAGCAGTTTCGTCTGATCTCTTTATTCTTAATTCTAAAGTCCTTAATCCTCTAATAACTAAATTGGCATCATGTGGCGAAATATTTAGTCCCAAAGTCATGTATTCACTATTGAAGATTTGGCGAATGATGTTTTTGCTACTCGCTATGACTCCTACTACGACATCACTATGTCCATTCAAATATTTAGTGGCAGAATGTATTACGATATCTATTCCCATTTCTATAGGACGCTGAAAAATAGGAGAGCAATGACTATTGTCTATCATACTTACCAAACCATGTTCCTTAGCTAGTTTTGCACATGCTCTTAAATCAGAAATTTCGAAAGTTAAAGAATTCGGACTTTCTAGATATAGCACCGTAGTATTACTTTTGATCGCTGATTTCATCTCATCTATGGAAGTAGCGTCAACATAAGTTACTTCTACGCCAAATCGTGTGAGCAAATTACTTAATAACTTATAAGTCCAACTATAAGGTTTATTGACACATATTACATGATCTCCTGCTTTGACCTGACTCATTACTGAAGCCGCTATAGCAGCAGCACCTGAGCTTGTTACTAATGCATCTTCAGCAGATTCTAGAGCTGCAATCTTTTTTCTGAGAATATTAACAGTTGGATTATTTCCACGAGTGTAGATATGATGATTGAGCTCGTCACTTATTGCATTTCTCATTTCCTCTACAGAATGAAATACAAAATTACTCGATTGAATAATGGGCGGCGCTACCGCATTAAAATATTTTTCGTGATCCTCTCCTAGATGGGTAAGTATTTCAGTTAGATTTGGTTTGGACATTAGAATTAAGATTTACGAAAGGAAACTACCTTTCAGTTTATTATGATTGAAAGCGTTTCTGAAACCGAAGTCATCTCAAATTCTATTTAAAAATCAACATGAATTTATTTTTCTTTCCATTTTCCATCATCACATACTTCTCCTGAATAAGGTCAGTAGTAGTAATCATGTGATCATCACTTGTAACCTTTACTTTATTGATAGAAATAGCATTATTCTTTACAGCTCGTTTGGCTTCAGAAACAGATTTAAGCACATCTGTTTGATTAGAAAGTAAATCTGTAATTTTGATGCCTCCAGATAGTTCTGATTTATCTATTTCAAAAGATCTTATTTCGTTTGATATAGTCTCTAAATCCGATTGATCCAATGTTCTTAATGAATCTTCAGTAGCAGTTCGTCCAAAAAGTATTTCAGAAACATTCATCACCGCTTCAAAAGCTTTATCTGAATGTACTCTTCTGGTCAATTCTTCAGCTAAAATTTCCTTTAGTTTTCTTGGATTGTCAGAATGTTCCGATTCCATTGCTTCCACTTCTGCTTTACTCTTCAAAGTGAAATATCTTGTAAAAGTAGGAATGTCAGCATCATCTGCATTAATCCAAAATTGGTAAAACTTGTATGGTGTAGTCATTTTAGGATCTAACCAGATATTCCCTTCTTCCGATTTACCAAATTTCTTACCATCTGATTTGGTAAGAAGTGGTGTAGTGACAGCAAATGCTTTACCACTCACATTTCTTCTTATGAATTCTGTCCCAGAGGTTATGTTTCCCCATTGATCAGATCCGCCCATTTGAATTTTACAGTCTTGCTCAGAATATAACTTTTGGAAATCGTATGCTTGCATGAGTTGGTAGCTAAACTCTGTAAAAGAAAGACCTGTTTCTAGCCGATTCTTGACGCTATCCTTACTCATCATGTAGCTGACAGTCAATGTTTTACCAACATCTCGCAAGAAATCAAGCACGTTCATCTCTTTATAGAAATCTAGATTATTTACGACAATAGCAGCATTATCGCCTTCAAAACTCAGAAACTTCTTGGCCTGCTCTAATTGAAATTTGAGATTACTGTCTAATTCTTCAAATGACTTAAGTTGTCTTTCTTTATCTTTTCCTGAAGGATCTCCTATACGACCTGTAGCCCCTCCCATTAGGATAATTGGTGTATGTCCGCTCAGTTGGAATAAGCGTAGCAACATAAGCTGTACATAGTTACCTATAGTCATACTCGGTGCCGTAGGATCAAAGCCTATATAGCCCTTAGTAGGTCCTTCCTTCAAAAATTCTTCTGCTCCAGGCGTACTATCCTGCAGCATTCCTCTCCATCTTAATTCTTCTATAAAATCCATCTATCTTATTTATTCAGTACTTAAAATTGTAGTTTATTGAGTACCTGATTAAAGTATCTATGTACTATTTAGTTGATTCACTAAGTTTCTTGCACAAAAGTACAATTAGTATTGAACAGAAGTTGATATAAGTGCTACTTTTGACCAATAGAACAATCATAATTACGTTTAGCTTTATAACTTACTAATAACAATAACTAGATAATATATAACTTCTGAATCTTCCATATTTCATAGCACGGAGATTGGCATTCTCTAAAGAGCCTTCCTTTACTAAAATAATAGTAAGGATCGCAATTGTAGCTATAGCTATAAGTCTGGCAGTTATGATTATTACCACTGCCATGATCACTGGTTTTAAAAAGGAGATCACTAACAAGATATTTGGATTTTGGGGCCATATTCATATCACGGATACTAGTATGAGTACCACCTTCGATCAGAGACCAATAGATCGAAACGATGCCTATTACTATACTTTGCAAGATATCGATACTATCGAATATCAAGTCCCTGCTACTGTCATGGGACAAGAGGTGGAAGATAGCTATACTACAGAATTAACTTCTGGTGGAGTCAAATATGCTCAGGTTTTCGCAATTATACCTGGGATAATAACGGCTAAAGAACGTAATTTCGAAGGTATTATGTTGAAAGGAGTTGGTGATGATTTTCATTGGGATGTCATGCAAGACTTTCTAGTCGAAGGCTCTGTTATAAATACAGCTTCTGATACAGTATCTAATGCTATCATGATTTCAAAAGTTACGAGTAATCGATTGAAAATGAAAGTGGGTGATCCGATGATAGTGAGCTTCATCAAAAATCGTAAAAGGATTCGTAAGCGTATGGAAGTAGTCGGTATTTATAATACTGGACTTGACGAGTATGATCGAAAATTTGCCATGACAGATATTAGGAAATTACAAGATGTTTTGGATTGGCAACCTAATGAAGTGGGAGGGATAGAAGTATTTGTAGATAATTTAGATGATTTAGAATTTGTATCTGATTACATTTACTATGAACACCTTCCTCCTAGTATATTCGCTCAGACAATTAGAGAAAAATTCCCAGGTATTTTTGATTGGTTAGATCTACAAGATATCAATGAATTAGTCATTTTAGGTTTGATGATTATTGTGGCCATTATCAATATGATTACGGCTTTACTTATTCTCATTTTGGATCGTACAAAAATGATTGGAATCCTTAAATCTTTAGGAGCCAATAATTGGACAGTAAGAAAAATATTTCTTTACTATGCTGCGTATATCGTTTTATGGGGTATGCTAATAGGTAATGTCTTAGGTTTAGCTATTTGTTGGGTCCAAAAGCAATATGGATTGATCAAACTTGATGAAGCGAGTTATTATATTTCAGTCGCACCTATCGATATCCAATGGAGTAATCTATTGCTAATTAATATTGCATGTTTTTTCATTACAATTATGTTTTTAGTGTTGCCAACCTACCTAGTTACTAGGATCACTCCAATGAAAGCTTTACGATTTGGCTAGTCTTCTTTTTAAGATAAAGTCAACTGTTGGTAGATTTACTTTTTGGTTGTCTACTTTACCGCTTCTTGCGATAAGAGTGGTAGCACATTTCACTTATTTTATTCCATTTATTACTTATCGACTTCCTAGTAAACCAAGAAATTTCTTTTTGGCTTTAATTGAGTTGTTTATGTATATCTTAGATCTTTTAGGTATTTCTACAGTATACGATTCTATTTCAGAATGGATCAAATGGTCTACCAGACCTCTTAATGAACACGAGTTAAAGATCTCCAAAAAGTACTTCGGAGATACAATCAATTATACTATTGTACGCGTTCATTCAAATGCTAAATTCACTGCCAATAAGTTAGCCTTGGCCTATGTTTCTTTTAATACCGTGAATCATTATCGCGCTATATCTCAGGATGTATTCATACATGAAATGATGCATGTATGGCAATATCAAAACCTAGGAGCTATCTATGCTATTAAAGCATTACATGCACAGTATAGAGGTAATGCTTATGATTATGGAGGTTTTGAAGGCCTCTATCACGCTATGCTCCAAGGCAAACCTTTACTCTCATTTAATTTTGAACAACAGGCAGAAATTATCCAGGACTTTTGCAGATTGAATGAGCTAAACGCATTGAATCCTATGGCTAAAAGTGTATACACTCATTACGCCAATCAAGTTTATGAATTCAGTAAATAGACTATTATATCAATCTAGTTTTTCTTTATACTGACAGTCCATAGTTTATTAGAAGCTTTTGACAATCCTGTTCCAAATCCACCAGGATTAAGCACATCGGCTTCTATACCACCATAGAATGTTCCTATTTGCATGATTTCTCCACTGCTCATATTAGTGATGTCAAATACATCGTCGCTAACAGCTATCTTTTTTGCATTAGACAATACAATATTAGATTCTGCTCCGAACATATGCTTGGATGGAATTGAATCCTGTTGAGTTTCAGTAGTATTACCTCCACTAAGCGGAGTATTAATGGTTAATACTTTATTTGTGAAACCATGACCTCCGTTTTTATCACCTATTCCTCCTAATATGGTAGAATGTAACGTCTTAGTATTGTTGTCATAAACCGTAAAATTAGCTGCAGCATAGATGTTTGTACCTTGTACATAAGATTGATCTAATTTGTACGTGCCATCATTGAAAATATGGATGGGATTAGTGAAGGCAGCATCGCTTTTTAGGCCAGGTATATTATTTTGTGGACTTGTAAATACACCAGAAAACATGATCACAGATGGTTCTAATAATCCACTTTTTAATTGTAATCCAGTCGTAACCGGAAGATCTCTTCTACGAAATTGTGTCAAGCTATCTGATAAACCGTCCGTAACTTTTGTGAAATCACATACTACTAGTTTTCCATTGCTTTCACTCAACTTAAATCTATGAACCGCATCCAAGTATACTTGCGTGGAACTCCCTTTACTCGTGTGAGAAAATACGCCATTAAATTTGTGACCACCAGTTAAATAAAAGTAATCACCCATTTTAAATAATTCACCTCCTGTAGCCTCTACTGCGGCATCTTGTCCAAAGACCATACTATTATTTAATGCGTTTCGATCTCCACTATTTACAGCTGCAATCATTCCTGATACATTTATCTTAGCCATATAATTATACGTATCCCAGTCTTCTAATATATTATTAGTAGGATTAGGATTTTCGCCATAACCTCCGGTTATATAAAGATCATTTCCGTCTTGATAATGTTGTAGGTTAGTTGCTCTAAACATACTTTGATAAGGCATAGGAATTGCACTCACTGGCATGGTCTTACATGCTTTCGCATCACATACATAGATATTAGTATTAAAGTCTTGGTGTGGAAATGACTTTTCTGTATAGTCTGCAAAGTCATGCATACCGTTAGTTCTTCCAGCAAACATAAGCCATGTATCTCCAGAGGTAGCCATTACAAAAGATTGTAAATCTGGTAAGTGCGGTCGCGAAGTGTCACTGGAAACAATTACCGAAAAAGGAGCTGTAAGTGAATTAGATGAAGCCACAGTTTCTATTGCTGTGTCAGTTCTGTTTTTGTCAGCTACATTATTTTTACAAGAAGAATAGGTAGAAATTACTAGGCAAAAAAATGCCATACAATAAATTAGATTTTTCATTGGTATTTTGATTAGGTTATAAATCAAATATAAACCAGATCAAAATTCTATACTAAGGTAGAAATACGTATAATGATATTATGGTTTTAGAAAGCGCTGTAGAATTTCAAATGCTTTAGCTGCCATTATTTTCTGACCACTTTCATTGGGGTGAATACCATCTTCGAGAAAATCTTCTTTGCTCAAGCCCTCACTAAAATCTATAAATGGGCATTGATCAATTTCCACAAATTCTTTCAATCTATATTGATAACCCTTTAATCTAGCTCCAAATTCTTTTACATTAATCTCGTAAAGTTTTGCATCACCGTTAGGATAGTACGTAGATGGTATTCCTATAATAAATGGTATACCCAAATGCCTTGCTTGGCGAGTCATGGTTTTTATATTACTCAAAATGATATTGTCTGGTAATCCAAAACTAAGATCATTGGTTCCACCCATAATGAATACATGACTTGGCTTTTCTACTAGCAACATATGATTAAACCTTCCCACCATTCCACCAGATGTGTCACCCGAAATGCCGTAATTAACCACTTCTATATTAAGTGATTTAGATAATTGAGTAGTCCAGCAAATATTAGATGGGAGACCATGACCATTTGTCAGACTATCGCCCATGCAAGCTAATTTCATAATCTGAATTTATAGTTATTCGCTGCCCTTGTTCAAATATTCACTCATTTCCTTATTGACCGTACTCGCTATAACATCGATATGAGTTTTACCAGCTGTTTCTATTCTTATAAGATTGCCTTCGATCTTTGTGATCTTTCCTACGATCCCACTACCAGTAGCCACTTGGTCTCCTTTGCTAAGACTATTTAAAAAGGCTTGCTGTTCCTTGGCTTTCTTTTGTTGTGGTCTTATCATTAGAAAATAGACTACTGCCATTATGAAAATTAGAGGTACCCATTGAGCAAGAAATCCAGATGATACTTGCAAAGCAGAAATATATAGCATAATTGATTTTTTCTTTGTTTTATAATTAGATCGCTCAAATATATAACTTGCGGACTAGATGACGAATACTATTGCAAATAGAATATATCTAATTGGAATGATGGCTTCAGGAAAGTCAACTATCGGTAAGCTGTTGGCTGAGCGTTTAGAGTATGATTTTATAGAAATGGATAACGTGATCGAAAAAGAATTTGGCTCATCTATCAGTGAAATATTTGCCAAACATGGAGAACATTATTTTAGAGAATTAGAAAGTAAATTACTGGTGAAGCTATCTAGCCAACATCATATTGTTGTATCGACGGGAGGTGGGACGCCATTATATCATAATGGAATAGATCAAATGAAAAAATCAGGAGAAGTCATTTGGTTGAAAGTGTCCAAAAAAGAAATTTTTAATAGACTTTCTAATTCAACACATAGACCACTAGCCAGAGAAATCACTAGAAACAGTCTTACTAAGCTGGTGACCAAACGAAGGCCCATATATAAAAAGGCGTCAATTAAAGTTTGGAACAAAGGTAAGCTAGAAGATGTGGTGAATAGAATTTGTGATAAACTTCGAATAAATACTCAAGTATAACACAATACATCTAGGTTATATTATCGCTCAACGACTCTGCGTAATGCTTCTTTAGGATAGATCAATTTTCCAGTTAAACGCGTATCTCCAGTAGGCATTCCTGTATCGCGTAATACTGTATATACTTGATCAACATTAAGATTGGGTTGGACTGATCTCAATACTGCGATCAAGCCAGCTACATGTGGTGTGGCCATGCTAGTGCCGTTATATGATTCGTATTTATTGTCAGGAAAAGAAGAAAGTATATTTGTGCCAGGAGCTGAAACTGCCTTTTCTATGTTTTCCACTGTATTTGAGAAAAAAGCTTTGTTGAGATTTTCATCAATTGCTGCTACGGTTATACTTCCACTGCTATTTGCAGGAGAGTATGAATCTGCATCACTATTACTATTACCTGCAGCAACTACTACTATCGCTCCATTCGCATTTGCATAATTCACTGCTTGATCATATAATCCTCGAGATCCAAAAAGTGATAATCCACCTAAACTCATTGAAATTACATCAGCACCCTGATCTACTGCTGTTATCATTCCTTCTAAAATCGTTTTTCTAGAGCCAAATCCATTGTTGCCCAGGACGGCAATGCTGGTTACTGTGGCCCAGTCAGAAGAAGGAATAATCGAACTGATACCTTTTGCATTATTATTACTCGCTGCAGCGATACCAGCACAATGGGTTCCATGACCTTTAACATCGACATCGTACTTCGATTCTAAGCTTGCATAACCATCATTTAATTCTTCATGAGTTCTATCGATACCACTATCTAGAATAAATAATTTGGCTGTTTTTACAGGCCTAACATTATTTTGTTCGATATACTTTAGCATTTCGTCATACTTGATCGCATCGAGATTCCATTGACGATTTCTCATCGGATCGGAAGTAAGATATTTACCTGTTCTTTGTGCCGTCCAATCTCCTTTGGTCAATGTGGATTTATAGATAGTGTTCCAGGTAATATCTTTAACGACAGAATGGTTTTGAAGCGCTTCATAAATCGAATTAGAGAGCGATTCATTATTCGCCGGAATATTGATAATGTAATAATCATCAAGATCTGTACTATTTCCTTTATCAGGAGTAAAAGCAGCTTTTATCTCAAGATCATGTCTATTTGCAATCTCATCTAAAGCAGAAATATCGTTTTGAGAAGTACGAAGTATTATTTCGGCTTGATCGTCCACATCTTGCTTTGAGCTGTTTAGTAGAGTTTGATTGATAGCTTTATTACCTAATACTAAGCCTGCGCCTAATAATGCCAATCGCATTACTGGGTTTTTGATCATAGAAAACAAAGCAGAATAGCAGCCTAATAATAACATACTTACTGCCATCAGACCAAGCTTATCTTCCATACTTGATGATCCAGAATATACTTGAACAAGAAACATGACCATCATCGCTGCAGTTCCTAATCCTAATACATTACTGATACCTCCTTTTTCTTGTAGACTTATCCACAGTGCAAAAAGAACGAATATGCTTAAATATATGATCGTCATAAGACAGATTTATTTGTTGCTTTAGCTTACGTATAGCTAATACATAAACATATTACAATGTTCGTTCATTATACATAGAGTATCCGATTCTTTAGACAAACGGACATATTATAGGGATAACTAACCTTAACGGTCTATATTCTTCCATATTTGTACGACAGAATATCTTCTAAAACTAAGATAGACAAAGAGAATTTATATTTTTGCAGACTTAAATATTAAAGAAATTTATAATGACACAAGAAATTCAAAACTGTATAATCATAGGCTCCGGACCGGCTGGGTATACAGCTGCTATATATGCCGCTAGAGCAAGCATGAAACCAATGCTTTTTACTGGAAAAGAACCAGGTGGACAATTGATGATTACCAATGATGTTGAGAATTATCCAGGGTATCCGGATGGAATCATGGGGCCTCAAATGATGGAGGATTTCAGAAAACAGGCAGAACGTTTTGGGACAGATATCAAAATGGAAATGATTGATAGTGTTTCTTTTGATGGCGATGTGCATACGGTAACATCTGAAACTGGTGATGTGTATAAAGCTCATTCAGTAATCATCAGTACGGGCGCTAGCGCTAAGTGGCTAGGTTTAGAATCAGAAACTCGTTTGATGAATCAAGGGGTTTCGGCATGTGCAGTGTGTGATGGATTTTTCTTTAGAGGTAAAGATGTTATAGTAGTGGGTGGAGGAGATACTGCAGCCGAGGAAGCTACCTACCTTACAAAGATGTGTAATCACGTTCATTTACTAGTACGTAGAGATGAAATGAGAGCTAGTAAAATCATGCAGGAAAGGGTGTTAAGTAATGATAAATTAACAGTGCATTGGAATACTTCGACAGTAGAAGTATTAGGGGAGTCAGAAGTCGAAGGTGCGAAAGTAAAAGATAATATCACTGGTGAAGAAAGAGTAATAGCATCCAGTGCATTTTTTGTTGCGATTGGCCACAAACCTAATACGGCAATCTTTAAGGATTATCTAAAAACAGATGATCACGGATATCTAATCACACATCCTGACAGTACGCATACAGATATTGAAGGCGTGTATGCATGTGGTGATGCTCAAGATAGTAAATATCGTCAGGCGGTCACTGCTGCGGGTACAGGATGTATGGCTGCTTTAGACGCAGAAAGGTATTTAACAGAGAAAGGAATTATTTAAAAAACCATCGTGTATCTGTTACATTGAATTAGGATAGTGTAATATGTACAATAAGCATTATATTCGTCTAACGAAATAATTGTTTTTCAAAATAAATCAATACACTTTTTTCAAAAATAGACTTATGTCAAACAAGAAATTTAGAGCTGGAGTTTTACATGGAGACGAAGTAACTGAGTTACTTAACTATGCCAATGAACATAATTTTGCTATGCCAGCAGTTAATGTTATCGGTACTAATACCATCAATGCTGCGCTTGAATGTGCAAGAGAGGTGAATTCTCCTATAATTATTCAATTTAGTAACGGAGGATCATCTTTTAATGCAGGAAAGGGATTGAGTAATGATGGTCAACAGGCTTCTATTGCTGGTGGTATTGCCGGTGCGCTACACGTACAACATATGGCCAAAGTGTATGGAGTTCCAGTGATTCTGCATACAGATCATTGTGCAAAGAAATTACTTCCATGGATTGATGGTCTCTTAGAAGCCAGCGAAGCTAATTTTGCAGTGACGGGAGAGCCTCTGTATAGTTCACACATGATAGATCTTTCTGAAGAGCCAATCGAAGAAAATATTGAAATCTGTGCTAAATACCTCGAGCGTATGGCAAAGATGGGTATGACATTAGAAATAGAATTAGGAGTAACAGGAGGCGAAGAAGATGGGGTAGATAACACTGGAATTGACAGTAGTAAATTGTACACACAACCAGAAGAAGTAGCATATGCTTACGAAGAACTCAGTAAAGTGAGTGATAAGTTTACAATTGCAGCAGCTTTTGGTAATGTACATGGTGTATATAAGCCTGGAAATGTAGAATTAACACCGAAGATTCTTAAAAACTCTCAAGAGCACGTAAAGGAAAAATTTGGTTTGGATAGTGATAATCCAATCAACTTTGTATTTCATGGAGGATCTGGTAGTTCGAGAGCAGAGATACGAGAAGCTATTGATTATGGAGCAGTCAAGATGAATATCGACACGGATACACAATGGGCTTTTTGGAATGGAGTACGTACTTATGAAGAAGCTAATAAGGCTTATTTACAAGGTCAAATCGGTAATCCAGATGGTGATGATAAACCTAATAAAAAGAAGTATGATCCTCGTGTATGGTTAAGAGCGGCAGAGGTATCATTTAAAGAGAGGCTAAAGCAAGCGTTTGAAGATTTAAATTGTATCGATAGATCTGTTTAATCATCAAATGCTGAATAATAAAATATGGCTACTTCTTAGATGATGTAGCCATTTTTTTTTTTGACATCCAATAAACTCTAACAAAAAAAACGTGATCAGAATTAATTCCGACCACGCTCGTTTATCTTTTCTAGAATATTAAACTAAGGGATTAAGCGATATGCAATCTGTCTTTCTTAGCTAATAATTCTTCTTCAGTTTCAACTCGATCTTCATCAGGCACGCAACAATCAACTGGGCATACTGCGGCGCATTGTGGCTCTTCATGGAAACCCACGCATTCCGTACATTTATCAGCGACGATGAAGTAATAATCGTCTTCTACTGGAGCTTGCTTATCTTCTACATCTACTTGACGTCCATCTTCTAACGTATACATTCCGGTCACAGTATTTCCTTCTGAGATAGACCATTCGACCGCTCCTTCGTATATCGCATTATTAGGACATTCTGGCTCGCATGCACCGCAATTTATACATTCGTCTGTTATAATGATTGCCATTGAGTATTAGTTTAATTCAGATTATATGTAGGCTGTAACATCTAGTTACATACATAAGTTTCAATTGTGCAAAAGTATAATATTAAAAGATTACTATATGTATAATTAGACAAAACTATCTATCTGATTATATATCTTATTTCTACTTGATGGTACTAAACCTGTTTTCTAAAATAGAAAGGAAAATATAGTTAAGTACTGAAAGCGAAAAAGCAAGATTTACATCTACAAAAGCGAATGCAACAATACAAAGTAAAAACACGATCTGAACCTTGTTTTGGGCGATACCTTTGGATACTTTCTTAAATGAGAACATTCTTATTTTACTCAGCATCATAGCTGC
>CALBEE010000184.1 GCA_937927575.1 uncultured Saprospiraceae bacterium
GATCGTCAGGCATATAGCTGGAATTAGACCTAGCGTGAAGGGCCGAAAGCCTTTGCTAGGTAGATCGACTCAAAACCCTTCTATTTATCTCTTTAGTGGACTTGGAACAAAAGGAAGTTCATTAGCTCCATACTGGGCCGATCATCTTATAAAGTATATGCAAGGTAGTATAGAATTAGATTCTGAAGTTGATTTTAGGCGATTCTAAAATAATAGATGTCTGCTTCATTTCGAGCAATGTCTTTTACCATAAATCCACCTCCTTCACTTCCACAATCTTCGATGAAATCAAAGGTGCTACAATCTCTTGGTAAGCCACTAAAAATTAGCGTAAAGTGACATTGGTCTCCAAATATAACTTCTTGCCACATGGGTGCTTGTACGATATTTTCACAATGGACTAATTCGCTAATATGACTTGAGCCTTGATCATACAAATAACTTGTTGGCCAAATTCTGATTTTCGTTCCTATCCAATAATCATTCTGAAACAAAAAGTGAATAACTACTTGACCTGCTTCATGAATTTGAGTTTTTAAATCTTCCAAGATGCTTGGAGAAATCTCAATTTTTGGTTTTGTTATTTGGATAGTACTCACGACGTAAAATTACAAATTTGCATAAAAAAACCAGGTCAACTATAAAGCTGACCCGGCCGTATTTATTTCAATTAATATCTAAAGAAGATATTAGTCTTTGATAAATCTTGCTGAAGTAAATCCTTCCTCAGTTCTTATGTTGATTACATAAACACCAGTGTTAAGATTAGCTACATTCAATTGTAGTTTATCAGACTTCACATTTGCGAAATTTTGTGACATTACTACTTTTCCTTGAATATCTACTACTTGTAGGTTTACGTTATCAGAAACATTCTCTAAAGCTAAATCAACGAATACATCATTTACAGCTGGATTAGGGAATACAGAAACTGCGATATCTTCATTGATATCTTCAGTACTTGTTAAAGTTCCAATATGCATTTCAGCTAATGCAGCGAAGTTGTTTACTTGGAATAATAAACGCGTATCATTATCATCTGCAGAAGAACCAGTTCCTCCAATAGTACCAATTCTACCTAAGTTAAGCGGGTTATCTGTAATAGTACCCAAAGTAGTTTCTCCTGGATTATCAGGATCTGGAATATTTCCATCTGGACTACCTGGACCAAATGCAAATGCTGTAGCACCAAAGTTGTAATCAGGATTAGCTCCACTATCAGCTGCCATAAATCTATACTGATCTGTATCAGCATTTAAAGGCATAGAGTGAAGAACTACTAAGTAATTTTGATCGTCCTTAAGTGCTATTTGAGCTCCTTCAGAAACTAGATCAATTACTCTATCTTCTAAAGTAGCATCCACTCCGAATACTAAAATTGACGTTTCATATACTAACGCTCTTTCCGGAATTCCTACACCATTATCTGCATTGACAGCTGTATTTAGATCTAAGTCATTCCATTCGTAAACACTTACTCCAACAGATCCAGACACTGCATCAGCAGCATTTCCAGAAATACCTACTCTCAATTGAGTAATGTATAGTTGATTTCCTGAAGCATCTGTCGCATTAGCAACGTGATAACCAGCTCCTAAAGAATAGAATGGTGTATCTGGGAACGCAATTCTAGCTGTAGCATCTACGGCTTCACATTTAGAGAATACATTATCACCTATTTTGAAACTAGATGTATATGAATTGTTCTCAGCATTTTCATCGGCAGCATAGTTCAATGTGTATACTAATCGGTATGTACCATTTTCAGTTGGCATCTGGAATACATCGTCAAATAATCTGTTTTGATCTACAAAACCTGGAGTAATCATTCCGTAATCTAAAGAAGCTTCATCTAGAGTAACACCAGCTTCATTTAATAATGTAGCCGTTACGCTTACATCAGATGCATCTAAGTTACCTACATTTTCAACATCTACCAAAAGCGGAATGATGTCAGATTGCGTGTTAGGAGTTTCATAATTTGCTGCATGCGAAGCAAAGAAATTATCTCCTTCAGTGTTCAGACGAACATCTCCAATTAGTCTATTTACCAAGTAGAAGTCATCTACACCCCAATAGTAGTAAAAACCTCTATATTGTAATGTAAATTGAAGTTGTGCATCTTCCGGAATGTTTAAAAGCGGTACACTAATTATTTCTTGTATGTGGTTAGAGTTAGTTTCTAAGCCAGTGTTAATTGGAATAGGATCTCTGAATGTAGTTCCTCCGTCAATACTTACTAATAAGTTATATTCAGAGTTGAATTGTCTCACTGCTTGGAAGAATTGTAAGAATAATCCATCAAATTCAACAGTAGATAAATCAATAACAGGAGAAGTTAATTCAGTTTCACAGAAAACGTTTCCATCAGATGGACAATTTCCAGAAAGGAAATTACCCGGTTCACCAGCATTATCTCCGAAAGAAGCATCAGCTACTATCGCACCATTACATAATGATGGAGATCCAATTTGATTTACAGTACTATTGTAAGCACCTCTATCTAATTTTCCTTTAGGATCATATCTGAATCCATTATCGTTATCAATAGTCCAGTCTCCTAGACCACCGTTAAATTCGCCTTCTCCATTAGCTCCCCAAACAACATTTTCAGGTACCATAGGATCACATTCAGGAACTAATAATTCAAGTGTACCTTGTGAACCCGCACTCACTTTAAGGTCATCACAATCTGCACCCATTGCGAAAACCGCCATGTCATTTAGTCCGCCACCTTCAGTTACGTTCCCATCAGCATCTGTAACAAAATTTAATATGTTATCAGTAACGCCACATACGATAACTGCAATGGCATCAGCAGCAAATGCTAATTCTGCAGTACGAGCAGGTGAACAAGTTCCCACATCCGCTATAAGGATACTTCCTGCTGTGTTAGTCATAGCATCACAACTTGATGAAGCCAATTCTATCGTAGCTGTAGTAGCTAATCCATCAAATTGACCAGGATCTCCAATAAATAATTGGAACTGATCACCGGCAGCTGTTGTGATTGTGTATTGAGCCGAGGCACTCGATACACAAAGAACACCTACCATAAGGGTAAGTACTCCAGTAATAAATTGAGTATAAATTCTTTTCATAGTAAAATGTTTAATTGATTTTAATCCAATAAAAATTATGTCTTTTAAAAGTGGTCTAAAAATAATAATTTTTGGCCGATATAAATGTCTTCGAGAGCATCATCCAATTATAATCTTTAGATCCATTGATTATCACCTAAAGACCCCAATATTATATCAGAAGCACCGCTATTCTCTTGTATATATTGCTTTTGTAGGCTTAGAGTGTATTTATTATACCTTTCTAAGGATGTTTTCGCTGCATTGATAGCTTGATTAGCATGGCTAATTGTCCTGATTGCGTCTTTAGCTATAAGCTCGATAGCTTCAGGGAATTTTTCGTATTTGGGGCCTACTATTATCGGTTTAGTGTAAATCAAAGGCTCTAATACATTGTGTATACCTTTACCAAAACCACCTCCAATATAGATTATATCTGCAAGATCATATAGGAATCGTAGTAAGCCAGATTGATCTAATACCACAATATTTCCTTGAAAACCGGAAATAGTATATCGCTGACTTGATGGAAAGGAAGATGTAAAGTGATTAATATTCTTCTCGTCAACATCATGAGGAACGATAATATGGTAAGCATCTAAATCTTGCATTGCCTTTATTACAGGTATATCAGAGACATGTACACTGCCGTATATAAAGCATCTCTTTGAAGATTTCCACTCTAAAATCTCCCTTTTAATAGCTAAAGGCGGCTTCTTTTCTTTGAGTATGCTATCTAATCTACTATCTCCACTAATTGTACATTGATCAATATTTAAACTTTTGAGTATCTCTTTGCTATCTTTAGTTTGCACGTAATAATGATTAATACCTTGAAGAATCGATCTAATGCGTCCTAATTTATATCTGACAAAATATTGATCCGGCCTGATCATAGCAGATATAAACACCGTATTAATGTTACTCTTCGATAAAGCGTATAAGTGATTCCACCAAAAGTCATATTTAATGAAAATAGCTAATACGGGATTAAGTGTTTTTACTAAATACTCAGCGTTCTTTGTTGTATCCAAAGGAAGATAAAATACTATATCAGCATACTTATAATTTTTCCGAGCTTCATAACCACTAGGTGAATAGAAGCTAAGTGCAATCCTATATTGTGGATAATTGGATTGTATTCTTTCAATTAAGTATCTCCCTTGCTCAAATTCTCCTAGAGAAGCGGCATGTATCCATATCCAATCAGCATTAGGGTGTTTATTCTTTCCTTCGTTAATAATGTCGAAAGATACTGAACGACCCTCGAGCATTTTTTTTGCCTTGGGATTGAACCAAGAAGCGAACCGTAATAATATACCGTAAAGTATAATTACAAAGCTGTATATATAGAGCATTATTTAATAATAGATTTGCTCGCCTTGCTCATCACTATAAAATGGTATGAGCCAAGTGACTTTAAATCCATTTAAGAAATCTTTTCTACCAGTTTGCCGAGTATTATTCGTTGTGAAATCTACAGATCTTACGCCGGAAGTAAAGGCTTGATTGAATTCAAATCCAATATTAAAATTAAGGAACCCATCAGTACTAAGATATTGATAGCCTATATATTCTGTAATAGCAAAACCGCGAGTTAGCCTATCATATACATTTTCATACTCACCAAATATTTGATCAATAGCTTGATTCTCATCTTGTATTCTTATATAATGACTCAGCAGTCCGGCGCCAACGTCGATTCTTATTCCAGATTGGGGCGATTTAGTATGGAGTGAAATTATTTTACCTAATGAAAATCTCAGTGAAGCTCCTCTACTTCTTAGAAAAGCATCGGAAGGTAGACCATCAATGGATAAAAATTGACCAGTCGGTAATCTAAAATTGACTAATACATCTTCTCTAACATCAGAACCATAACGGTAAGTAAAGTCAGTTGAAAAAATCCAATTATTGAAACTTAATCTTTCTAAACCCATATGAAAATTAAGGTTGGATCCGAACCTATCAGCCAAATCAGCTATTGGTTTATCATAGCCCATACCCATCTTGGCAATCCACTTTGTAGAAGCTTGCAATTGGTTTTCTGGTAATTTCTGACCACTTAATGTGAAAGCCAACGCAAGTAAAAGAAAGGTTGAGGATAATTTCAAAGATGGTTGCATAATATTGATTGATTTTCTAGACATAACAAATGTAATAATAAACGAAGCAAAACATACTTATCGCTTCCTCACACCATTTTCTAACCCAAATAGCATTTTATAAATCAAGCTTCTAATTGGATGTAGATTTTTGTTTTTTCGTTTGAATCTCCATGACCTTGTGCTACCCGATAGGGTAAAATTGCTATAATTTCGTCATCTTTTTCCACTATGAGAGTAGACTGCTTAGTCCATAGATCGATTTTCATATCGATAAGTATGTCTTTCACTTTCTTGGATGCCCCATTCATCCCATTAGGTTTCATGCGATCACCACTTTTCCAAGACCTAATGGTAAAAGGTAGCGTTAGATTATTGATGAGAAACCCGCCTTCAATCTCTTTAGCAGATATATTAATTCTTTGATTTCCTAACCAATGCTTTCCATCATTTTTTATTATTGCATAAGTTGAATTGAAACTTTCTAACTCCCTTAAAATCAATTGATTCCTATTTTTTAACAATTCGTGGGTCGAAGTTCTAAATACCGCACCACTAACAGCTTTAATGGATTTAAGTGTATTATCATATGAAAAGCCGAAAGAGCTTAAGTGTTTATATAGTAACCTTGTAATAAGTAATTGATTTTCAGTCATATACTCACTAATATCAAATACTTTATACCCTTTGTGATTAGTTGAACTAAAGCTTTGGATTTTTTCATCAACCAAGTTTTGCAGAAGCACTTTGTCACTTTTGAGATTCATGATAGTCTGATGGATCATTTTTTCAATAGGTAGACCGCTATTATTGAGGAAGGGGAGCCATTCATTGCGAATTAAATTTCGCCTATACTTATTTTCGCTATTACTATCATCTTCTCTAAATTCAATTTGATTATTGATGGCATACTGATGAATCTCGTTTTTGGAAAATTGAATAAGTGGACGAAAAACGTTTTTATGAAGGGTTGAAATTCCAGTTAAACCATTTAAACCTGCACCGCGCATGAGATTCAACAAAAATGTTTCGATGCTATCGTTTTGATGATGTGCGGTTAATATTAATGAATATCCATGTTTTTGACATAAGCCATTCATCCATTGATACCTTATATTTCTTGCATGTTCCTGAAAGTTACTAGAGTTTTTTTCTTGATCAGTCAACGTGTATAGATGAAATGGAATAGCACATTCATTACATATTTTTTCTACTAATAAAGCGTCTGCATCAGATGATTCACCTCTTAGATCATGATTTATATGGGCTACAGCTATGTTTAAATCAGCTCTGACGCATAGATCCAACATGACCATAGAATCTACTCCGCCACTAACGGCCAAGAGAAGCTTTTGTGACTTAAGACCACTTAAATATCCATTGATAAACGCTATATATCTTTCAAGCATTATATTTGCTTCAGTAATTTATATCAATAGCAAAAGTAAAACAATGAATAGACTCATACTGCTTGTATGCATAATAGTATTAGGAAGCACCATTTATAGTTGCAAATCGGATACTACAGGATCAAAATCGAATAATGCATCTAAAGAGTATAAAGCTCCAACTCCTGCGGTCAAATCATTGAGGGATCAGGCTAAAGCTGTTTACGATTTTAGAATGAAAAATTCTGAATTTTCGACAGCTCAAATTTTAGATAGTGGCGTATGGGAGTACAAATTTACGTTTGCCGATGGTGCTATGAGTGAATTGGGTGCTCTAGCTGGTAAATGGATCGATTTTAAAGACGATAATACATATGAATATGGCCTATATGATGATATTAAAGGCAGTGGAATTTATCATTATGATCCTATGACAACCATTGCTTTGATCATTGATAATGATCCTTCTGTTAAGCCACAAGAGTTTGAGATGAAGCTTGTAATGGATGCCTTGGTCATGGTAGGTCAAAAGACCTACAATGATAATGGTACTCAATCCAAATTAGATAAAAGGGAAGTTCGCCCAACAAAAGGGTAGAGTCCTAAGTTAATACTACTACTATGAGCGCTTTATTACACTTTGAGACATATGGCATGAAACCTAAAGCCGACTGGATCGTAATGATTCATGGTGCGGGTGGTAGTACGCGGACTTGGTATAAGCAAAAAGAAGAGCTTGTCAAAAACTTTAATCTAATCATTGTAGATCTTCCAGGTCACGGTCAATCTAAAGAAAGTGGAAAGGCACATGCTGAATATACTTTTGAACTGATGAGTGAAAAAGTTTGGAACGTAGTAGATCATTTAAAGCTGTATAAAGTACATCTGATGGGAGTTTCATTAGGAAGTATTATTGCTATGCAAATGGAACAATTAAAACCGGCAAGAGTATTATCAATAACGATGGCTGGAGCCATTGTTGAGCTTCAAAGAAAACTAAGGATTATTGCAAATTGTAGTTTAGCTCTAGCTAAAGTGATTGGCTTTCGAGCATTTTATAGATTGGCAGCATGGATCGCATTACCCAGAGGTAATCATAAAAAAAGCAGACGGATATTTGTTCGCGAAAGTAAAGCATTGAGTATCGATGAATTTAAAAAGTGGACAACTATGTATGACCAATGTTTAGATTCTACCTTGAAGAAACTTTATAATTCGGCATACAATTCACCTATACTTTTGGTAATGGGAGATCAGGATCATCTTTTTTTAGAATCTGCTAAGAAATTTGTCTTGAATAGAGCTAATACCAGTATTGAGATTTTTCAAAAATGTGGCCATCTAGTATCTCTAGAAAAATCCAAATTGTACAATCAAGTTTGTGATCAATTTCTTAAGGGTGTTGAACAGATGAAAGAACTCATGGACACGATCGAACCGGTCGAAAAAAAGTAAGTTAATCTTTAATATCGTCTAGTTTTCATATTTTGTAGATATGATTATTAGAAACAAATGGCATTTATACCCGTTCTTGCAGAAAAAGCAATTAAAGTATCTCGCTTTGATAATGCTTTTTTTGAATTCAACTTTTGTATTTTCCCAGATAACATTTCTAAAAAGTCAAGAAGATATTGATGCTTTTGATACAAGTATTAATAATGTTGAAGGGTCTATCATCATAGAATCTATTGATGGAGACATATTTAATCTTCATGGATTATCTAATGTAGTTTCTTTGAGTGGAAGTCTTCTAATTCATAATAATTCTCAACTAGCAAGTCTAGAAGGACTTAATGGAATAGATTCAATAGGACTTAGCTTAGAAATTATTAATAATGATTCCTTAGTTGATCTAAACGATCTTACGGAATTAAAATATATCGGTAATGATATAAAAATAAATGGTAATAGTAATTTACTATCCATTACTGGCTTAAATAAAATTAAAAAAGTATGTGCTGATTTTGACATTACTAATAACGAAGATCTTACTTCATTAAATGGTCTCGATTCTATTGATGTTATTCATGGTTATTTACGTGTTTTTGGAAATAGTTTAATAGAGAATCTGGAAGGTTTAGGTGCTTTAGTCGAAATAGGAGACTATTTTAGAGTAGCAGACAATACTAACTTACTTAATTTAAAAGGTACCAGTCGACTTAACAAGATAGGAAGTTTTCTTAGCATTAGAGATAACGAGAATATATTGGAAATTGACGATTTAAGTAACTTGACTAGGGTAGGTGGATATCTTACTATACGAAATAATGTAAATTTAGAAAGTATCAATGGCCTCAGATCAGTAATACTAATTGAAGGTCCTTTGCAGGTTCAATTTAATGATAAACTAAGGTATTGTTGCGGAGTTAAAAGATTTATCACTAGTACATCATTAGTCTTAGGGAATATAGATGTTAGTCTTAATTCTACGGCACCTGGCTGTAGATCAATTTTTGATATTCTGGCAGCGGATTGTGGTTTGGAAGCTGCTCTAACCATAATGTCAAGTTGCGAAAATTCCAGTAATGGCTCAATATCTGTGTTTACCGTAGGCGAGGATTCTTTTCCAATCTACTATGAATGGACTAAAGAAGAAGATGGTACATTCGGAATGGGTAGTTCTAATCAATCTAATTTCATGATTGAAAATTTATCAGAAGGTACCTATGACTTAGTTATATATACAGATACGCAGGAAGGCTATAGACGAAATAATATAATAATAGAAACAGAGGAGGGGTCAGTATTCGAAATCTCTGAAATTTCAACTTCCAATAGTTCGAATAATTTGCCAAATGGAAGTATTACCATAAACTATAATGGTGGGCAAAAACCATTTAGTGTAGCTTGGACAGGAACAAATTCCGGAGGCGAAATAGGAATAGAAAATCAATTTGTTACGATTCCAAATTTGAATACGGGAACATATTCGATTACTCTTGTAGATAATAATGGATTAAGAAGGGAATTATCTGTAGCAATACTAGATGATACTGTTCCTGTCTTTGAATGTAATAAGCCTTTTGATATTGTGATTCTAAACGATGTGTCAGGATCTGTTGATGCAATTGAATACAAACAATCTCAAGAATTTTTTATTGAGATGATTAATGTTTTAAATGTGGGAATGGATGATCTCAATAGTAATGTGGCTATAGCTGAATGGTCGAGTATTGAATTTCAGGAAATCAAAATAGAATTAACTGGAGATACATTAATGCTCCAAAATTACTCAAATCTTAATCGATCCTTTTATGGAAACACTTCACCTAATGAAGCATTAGCTTTTGGTAAGAAATATCTGGAAGAAAATTCTCGTCCGAATGTTCCAAAAGTAATTATTCTTTCAACAGATGCTAAGGGTGGTCAAGTTTCTCAATCGCTAATTGAGCAAGCAAATCAATATAAATCTGAAGGATATATAATAATTACTATTGCATTTGATGATGCATATAATATTGCCGCGATAAGGCAGATTCTTTCACAAGTTGCATCTATAAATAATCTTGCTCCTGGTGCACCGTCATATGATGCTTTAGATCAAGAAGTTGCCGAAAGTATTGTCAATATTTACATTTGTCCGGTAGATCCAGGAAGCAGCTCTTCAGTATATTTTCATCGTGATGGAATAATAGAAGTTAAAGAAATTAAAGCTTTAGGCAATTGCCCCAATCCTGTTTTTGCAGATATAACTTTTGAAATTTTTGCTTCAGAAGAATTATCGATACCTGCCAATACTCCAGTTTCTTTTTATTTAAATGACCCACAACTTACAAGCGCAACTCATATTAGTACGTTCAATATTCCTTGTTCAATTCCTGCAGGAGATTCAGAACTTTATGAAATCACTCTTCCGGTTGCAGGTCCCAGTCTTATTCATGCAGTTTTAAATGACGACAACTCTCAAGGATTGCCGGTTGAATTTCCAATTACAGATATATCAGAACTTTATTATTCTAATAATATTGATTTTGAAAGAGTATGCGTTAACGAAAGCGCGACTATTCAAGCTACAAAATATACAACCAGTCCTATTCCCGTATGCGATTCTATAGTAAATATGACGACTAATGTTTGTAATATTGGAGATGCGAATGGATTGGACATATCAATAGAAGAAGAAGTTCCTGAAGGTTTTGAGCTGATCAATTCGACTATCAATCTTAATAATTGTGCTTCTTCAGATAGTAGTTTATACGATATTCCAATTGCTTGTTGTGTAACAATAAATTATAGTTATGATGTTTCTCAAGCTATATATGGAGAATACAATGATCATGATGTAGTTCTTGATGGACCTAATAATCAAACCTACCTATCTTTTGATGGCGCAATGTCTTCTGATGATGATATTTCGTGGACAGGGCCGATCAATTGCCCTTCTACTATAGTCGAAATATCTAAAGAAGTGAGTAAAGTAATAAGTTGTGATGATAATATTCTTACTTATACTTTTAGTATTAATAATGAAATGAACATTCCTTTACAAGGGCTAACATTTAGAGATGAATTACCTTTTCCCTGTGAATGGCTTTTTCAACCTTACAATAAATCAGCATTGTCAATCGACCAATTCAATTTATCTGGTCAAATTGCAGAATTTACGATTGCAGAAGTTTTGGCAGATACAGTAGCTTCATTCTCAATTGATATTGCGTTAAATACTTGGAATTCTAACTCCACCTTAGAAAATCAATTTTCACTAGGTGGCATTGCAGGAGTGCTAGCTGACAGTTCGATTCTATTTTCTAATATCGTCTCAACTGAAATTATTGCAAGTCCAATAATCGAAACGCTTGATACTATCATCGTCGGAGTAAATTCTGATTCACTATTACTTACAGCCAGTACGAATACTACTTATGATCTAAATTGGTCAACTTCTGGTGAAGGAGAATTACTTGATAGTGTTGGAAATGAAGTAGTTTATTTGATCAGTGAGAATGATAAGGAAGAAATATTATTTTTTGTTTCAATCACCACAGATTGCCATCAGTCAGGTGAACCTATAGTAGTAGTTATTGATGAATGTACAATAGAAGTAGAAGATCTAGAGGTTACGGAATGCTATAACAACGACACACCCTTGGATGGATTGGATGACTTCTATGAAGTTAGTTTTAATACCAGCATTATTGATGGTGATACCAGTGATCTATATTATTTATTCGTCAATGAAGATACTTTAGGTTTATTTGAGTTCGGAGAATTCGTTGAGTTTACATTAGTCGCAGATGGAGAACCTAATTCCATAGTTTTACAGAATAGTGTAGTGAATTATTGCTCTACAAAATTTATTGTGAGTAAAGAATCTTGTTCTACAAATTGCGATTTAACCATTAATTCATTTGAGCTTTTGGAATGTCAATATGATAATTCCGCTCTTGAAAATTATGTCTTCGAAATAAATGTATCAAGATCAAATATTTTTGATAACCACTCTTATTATCTTTTATTCGAAAATGATACTGTGGGTGTTTTTTCTTACGATACTTTATATGTAGTTGAAATTGAAAATTTAGGTCTTCCAATTTTAAATCTCAGTGTTATGGATAGTAATGGATGTACTGAACCTATCAACTTAACATTAAACGTTTTTGATTATGTTGCAGAGGTTAATCTACCTGATTTTCTTTGTGCTGGAGACGAGTCGACTCTTGAATTATCCATCTCAGAAAATGAAAATTTATCCTACCAATGGTATCCAACGTCGTGTATTTTGTCAGGCGAAAATTCAACTTCTCCAACTATAGTAGCCGATAATGAGAATAAATTAATTTCCTTGATTATCTCGAATGATAGCACGGGTTGTTTTAATGAATATCTATTCGATATACCTGTTTATTCTTTGGATATCGAAATTCAAGCCTATCCAGATAGTATCATAAACTTGGGAGATAGTGTGGTTTTGGAATTAGTCGAAGTAGTAATAGGAGATACATATGAATGGAGCAATGGTGTTACAACTTCTAATCAAACAGTTATACCTGAAACATCTACAACGTATCAGATTACAGTTACAGATGACAACGGATGTACTGATACAGATGATATTATAATATCCGTTTTACCTGTAGATTGTAGTGTTTTTATTCCCAAAGCTTTTAGTCCTAATAATGATGGCGTCAATGACGTGTTTTTTGTGAGATCAAAAACTTTAAATTCTATGGAGTTAATAATATATAATAGATTAGGTGAAGAAGTTTTCTATTCAAATGACCAGAATATACCTTGGGACGGAACTTGGTCGGGTGAGGAACTGGCAACTGATGCTTTTGCCTTTTATTTTAAAGGAATTTGTCTTGACGGAAATGAAATTATAAGAAAAGGGAATATCTCAATTCTTAGATAGTTTCTGTAAATATTTGGTATTTGGATGTTATATTTTATTTTTTTCTCAAGTAATATTAATCTTAGTCTTACCGTCCTTCATTACTATTTCAATTTCTTTTTTTAGATCCATATCAGAAATACTTTCAATAGCTTTTCCATTTTGTTTAATAATGCTAAATCCTCGTTTGAGCGTTTTTATAGGATCTACAATACCAATTAGTGATTCGGTATTATCCAGATATTGAGAATGTCTCTGTAATATATTATAGGCACCTAATTTTACGGATTCCAAACTATGTTCTAGTTCGTATATTTCCGTATATACTTTTTCTGTTGCATTTTGTTTGATCATATACTCTAAATGATCAATTTGAGTATTAGATTCTCGTATAATACTTAATGAAATATTTTGTACCTCTGAAGCTAATTCTAATAATTCGGATTCATATTGCAAATTATGATCTATGAGATAGCTTGCTACAGCAGTTGGCGTTTTTAGAGAAATTTTGGCGACTAAGTCCGTGACAGTAGTATCAATTTCATGTCCAATTCCTATGATGACAGGATAGCGACACATAGCAATAGCATGACCTATATTATAGTTATCAAAACCTGCAAGATCTAGTTTCGAGCCGCCTCCTCTAATAATTACCACTGCATCGTATTGTTTGCCATTGGTTTGTATTTGACGAAAAGCATCAACTACATCTTTCTCGACATTTCTGCCTTGCACAGCTGCATTGAAAAGTTCAGTATGGATTTCATAACCATAAATATTATTATCTATTTGAGCTATAAAATCTGCATATCCTGCAGCTGTTTCAGAACTTATGACTGCAATAGATTGTAATACTGGAGGTATTGGTCTAATATCATTTAGTTCTAATAGTCTTTCCGCTTTTAATCTTTCGATGATCTTCTGTCTTGCCATTTCTGCTTGACCCAATGTATAGCTTGGGTCAATATCTACAATGACTAATTTGAGGCCATAACGCTCATGAAAATCTACCTTAACTTTAATTAAAACTTCACTACCAGCTTCTAACATAAATGGAAGCAGTTGCTTTAATTTATTTTGTAGAAAAATATAACTTCTAGGCCAAATAACTGCTCCAGCTTGCGCGACAATATCTTCAGAGTCTTGATCTAATTCTACCACATTAAGATACACCGACCCTCGACTATGCGACGCTTGCGAAACTTCACAACGAACCCAAATAGCCTCTTCAAAATTTAACGCCATTACACGTTTGATATACTCGTTTAATTCGAATAATGAGTAACTAGTAGCCATATTATGTTTAATTTCAATAATTAGAAATTAGCAATTTTATACAAGCTAATCTCAAAAAAAATGTCTTGACCGGAATTTCCAATCAAGACATTAATTATAATCTATAATCAGTTATTCTTAAGAAATTACCGACTTTACCTTATCAGCTGCTTCTTGAAGTAAAATGGCTGAATGAACTTCTAATCCACTTTCATCAATTATAGTTTTCGCAATATCTGCATTGGTACCTTGTAATCTTACGATGATAGGAACATTGATATTACCCATATTCTTATAGGCATCTACGACTCCTTGAGCCACTCTATCACATCTTACTATACCGCCAAAAATATTGATCAAAATTGCTTTTACATTATCATCTCTAAGTATTATCCTAAATGCTTGTTCTACTCTAGCTGCATCAGCAGTACCACCTACATCTAAGAAATTTGCCGGCGAACCACCACTTAATTTTATGATGTCCATAGTAGCCATTGCCAGTCCAGCACCATTTACCATACAACCCACATTACCATCTAGGTTGACATAGTTAAGGCCATATGATTGAGCTTCTACTTCAGTAGGATCTTCTTCGTCAGTATCCCTCATCTCTGCAAGTTCAGGATGACGGAATAAGGCATTAGCATCAAGTGAAACCTTACTATCTACAGCCAATATACGATCATCTGCAGTATGAAGACAAGGATTAATCTCAAATAATGAAGCATCTGAACCTACAAATGCCCCATATAGTTTGGATATGAATTTAGTCATTTCTTTAAATGCTTGTCCACTTAGGCCAAGATTGAATGCCACTTTACGAGCTTGAAATCCTTGAAGACCCACATGAGGATCGATGTATTCCTTATGCACCAGTTCTGGGGTTTCTTCAGCTACTGCTTCTATATCCATTCCACCTTCAGTAGAGTATATAATCACGTTTTGTTTCTTGGTACGATCCATTAAAATTGAAACATAATACTCTTTACAAGCATCGAAATCTGGAGCGTAGCAATCCTCTGCAACCAATACTTTTCTTACTAATTTCCCTGGACCTTCCATTCCTCCAGGAGTTTGAGGTGTTTTGAGCATCATACCAAGGATATTAGCGGAATGCTCTTTTAGCTCATCCATGTTTTTGGCTAGTTTTACTCCACCTCCTTTGCCACGACCACCTGCGTGTATTTGTGCTTTGACGACTACAGCTTCTGTTCCTGTCTCAGTTTGTAGTGCTTTAAATGCATTGACAGCTTCCTCTACCGTACTAGCAACTTTTCCTCTTTGTATAGCTACTCCATAAGAAGCCAATACCTCTTTACCTTGATATTCGTGTAAGTTCATATATAATTAATTGTAAAGTGTCTATTTTGTTTAATTCGGTGGGCAAAAGTATCAATTTTTGAGGGTATGATCTGTATTTATTGATAATAAGTTGATTGATTCGCATTATCATTTTACAGTAGATATCGTAGATTATAAAAATAAAAAAGCGACCCATAACATGTATGGGTCGCATATCTTGATATAATAGATTCTATAATCTAATGCTATTGTATTACTATTTTTCTGGTAACATTTCCTTGTGCTGTAGCTAATCTAATGAAGTAGATTCCACTCTGTAAATTGCCACCTTCGCTAGCTATTATTTTCTGATCACCGTTGTTTATTTGCATTGATCGTGTGCTGACGATCTGTCCAGAAAGATTAGTCATAATTAAAGTAGCTAATCCACTCCACTCACTGGTCATATCAATAATCACATTTTGATTACTATTGGAAGGGTTAGGGTAGACCACAAAATTGCTTACGAATGAAGGATCTTCTACTGCAGTGGCTGTTGAACCTGTAAAAAAGGGAACACCTACTTCTGGATAACAAGTATAAGCATCATTATAAGGCTTTATATTTACGAAATATACTTTATCCGCTTCAAGGTCAGTAACATATATCGCCTCGTTAGTAGTTGTATATTCATAAAAATCAGAAGGGTCTGCAAAGTTTGTAACTTCTACAAGATAATTATCTGCATTTTCTGCTCCTTCCCATGTAATTTCAACTCCATTATAAGTCTCAACCATTTCTTGCACGCCAGGTGATGTGATTTGTAAATCGCCAGTAATCTCTGTTTCATTTGGAGTATGTGTATTATCTAAGAAGTTTCTTCCTGGACTATCAATATTTACTTTCATTCTATCCACTTGTTGAGGCGAAAATACATATCTAGCACATTCGCTAAAATATCCCATACTCAGATTAGCTTGTGATTCTAACTCATCACCATTTGGATCTAAAATACCGTAACTCTCACCACAAAAGCCTGATGAGAAACCAAGTAAATAGTCAGGAGGTGTATCACATAAGCGATCACCTGCGGTGTCGCAATTCGATCCATCCATCAATTCTACCTGCGCGCCAGTTCCAGGTATAGTTGTAAATGGTACCATGTCACCAAAAGTATCAAAATCATAAGGATCGCTCCATCCTGAGTGAGGATGGCGGAGAGAAAAATAATGCCCTACTTCATGACTCATAGTAGCCGAGCTATCTATCATCTCTTGTCTTCTCATAATGATATAATCACCGCTAGGGCTATAAAATCCTAATGTAGTTCCAAGATCGCCACCAGTATTTGCATTTTCTGTAATAAATAAATCAACAGCAGCTCCATCTTTATTGGATACGATCAAATTAGCTGTTCCGATAGGATTAGTAAAGATTCCTTCATTATCAATTTCATTGAAACCTCCATCTTTAAGATAAAAAGCAATGCCATGCGGAGCATAATCTCTGTTCATTCTACATAAAGAATTGAGTACAGATCTTCTTTGAATACGACCTTCTCCTTCAAAATCACCGACTAAATGAAACATCACAGGAATATTAATGGCTGCGTTCCGTTCTGGATGAGCCTCATAGTAGAGATCGACATCCTTTTGAGAGTAAACTGGTAGCTGCTGCTCCATCTCATACGTAACACCACAATCACCTCTATGTACATGTTGTGCAACTAATTCACTTACCGTAATTGCGCAAAAAAACATTAGTGCAATTAGCTTT
>CALBEE010000185.1 GCA_937927575.1 uncultured Saprospiraceae bacterium
TCAATTAGAAATCAGCGAGTAGCATTTGGAACTTCTGGACATCGTGGCTCATCAGAGCTTACTTCTTTTAATGAGCAACATATATTAGCAACTACTCAAGCGATCTGTAATTATAGAGAGATGAAAGGCATCACGGGTCCAGTGTTTATAGGTATAGATACACATGCTCTATCTATTCCGGCTCAGGTAACCTCCCTCGAAGTATTAGCGGCTAATCATGTAGTAAGCATGATAGCGATTAATAACGCATATACACCAACGCCAGCAGTAAGTCACGCAATTTTAGAATATAATAAAGGAAGAAAAAATGGCCTTGCCGACGGTATTATTATTACACCTTCTCATAATCCACCTCAGGATGGCGGATTTAAATATAATATGACAAATGGTGGACCTGCTGAAGATTCAGTAACTAAGTGGATAGAAAATAGAGCGAATGAGATCTTGGAAAATAAATTAGTAGCCGTAAAGAGAATGAGTTATACTAAGGCTCTCAGAGCGTCTACTACAGTTGAGTATGACTACTTGAATAATTATACATCCAATTTAAATCAGGTAATCGATACTGATTTACTGAAGGCCTCTGGAATCAATATGGGTGTAGATCCATTGGGTGGTGCTGGTGTTTTATATTGGCAAAGAATCGCCGATCGATACGATATTAACCTCACGGTTGTAGATGATACTGTCGATCATACATTCAGTTTTATGTCACTGGATTGGGATGGAAATGTCAGAATGGATCCATCGTCGCGATATGCCATGCAAAGGTTGATATCACTTAAAGACAAATTTCCTGTTGCCTTCGCTTGTGATACTGATTACGATAGACATGGTATTGTTACCCAAAGTGGAGGACTAATGAATCCTAATCATTATCTAACTGTTTGTATAGATTATCTTTTTCAAAATAGACCAGATTGGAAGCCGCAGTTGGGAATAGGAAAGACTTTAGTAAGTAGCCGAATGATAGATCGAGTAGCTGCTAAGTTAGGTAGAAAACTAGTAGAAGTGCCTGTTGGATTTAAATGGTTTGTCGACGGACTTTACGATGGTAGCCTAGGATTTGGAGGTGAAGAAAGTGCAGGTGCTTCCTTTCTCAATAGACAAGGTAATGTTTGGTCTACTGATAAAGATGGGATCATAGCAGCGCTTCTTGCAGGAGAAATTACAGCAAGGACCGAAAAAGATCCCTCTCAACTTTATGAGGAGCTTACAGCAGCTTTTGGTGATCCTGTATATAATCGTATCGACGCTCCCGCTACGCCAGAGCAGAAAGATAAATTGAAAAAATTATCGCCAGATCAAATTACTTCTTCTGAATTAGCTGGGGAAAAAATCTTAAATATCCTGACCAAGGCACCTGGCAATAATGCAGCTATCGGTGGCCTAAAAGTCGAAACTGAAAGTGGCTGGTTTGCGGCTCGCCCTTCTGGTACAGAGAATATCTACAAAATTTATGCGGAAAGTTTTAAAGGCGATGAGCATCTTAATCAACTTCAAGAAGAGGCCCAGAACGTCGTGAATGCGGCAGTAAGCTAACCGAAACTCGAAATAAAACGGGTATGTAAATTTTAAGCATTGTTATCTGTCGGACATTTAGCTTTCTATTTAGTAATTTTGTAATACAATAAATCAGAGTAAATAGCATATGCGTCAGCTCATTACATATTATATTTTTTCGTTTTGCATGTTGTTAGGATTCCAAATCCAAGCGCAGGAAATTACCATAGCTCACGAGTGGAATGAAACACTGCTCCAGTCTATTCGAAAAGATTTTGCAAGACCTACTGTGCATGCACGTAATTTATGGCATACTTCAGCAGCTATGTATGATCTATGGGCGATATCTGACGAAAGTGCTTCACCTTACTTTTTGGGAAATACGGTAGACGGATTTTTCTTTCCCTTCAAATCTTTTCCATGGGAGGAGGACCCAACTGAGCAGTTGGAAGAAGCCATTAGCTATGCAATGTATAGACTATTATCTCATAGATTTTCTAATTCACCTGAAGGCGTCGATGCACAGAATAGATTTGATGCTAAGATGACTTCACTGGGTTATGATATTTCTAATGATGATGAAGCATATGGATCCGGATCTGGAGCGGCTTTGGGTAATTATTTCGGTAATCTGATGATTGCTTATGGATTACAAGATGGAGCAAATGAAGCTGAGGAATATGAAAACACTTTTTATAATACAGTAAATGATCCACTGGTAATGGCATTTCCGGGTAATCCAGATTTGCAAAATCCTAACAGATGGCAGCAACTGACTTTGGATGTTTTTATTGACCAGTCAGGTAATGAGATTCCATTTAATACCCCTGATTTTTTAAGTCCTGAATGGGGAAACGTTACGCACTTTGCCATTCCAGATGAAGCTAAACAGACATTTCAGCAGGGTGGAGGAACCTATACTGTTTATCATGATCCAGGCCCTCCGCCATTAATTAATCCTAACGATATAGCCGCATCTGCAGATTATAAAAAAGGATTTACTATGGTAGTCCAATGGTCAAGTCATTTGGATCCTACTGATGGTGTAATGATCGATATTTCGCCGGCATCATTAGGTAATGCTGGAGAGCTACCTGATGAAGCTCAATTCTATGATTATTACGATTACCTCGAAGGTGGTGATCCGAGTATGGGGCATGACCTTAATCCGATCACTGGACAGCCTTACGAACCACAGATGGTTCCTAGAGGTGACTATACGAGAGTATTAGCTGAATTTTGGGCTGATGGTCCAGATAGCGAAACCCCTCCAGGACATTGGTTTACTTTGATTAATTATGTCAATAGTCATCCTATGTTGGAGAAAAGGTATGAAGGCGTAGGTCCAATAATTGACGATTTGGAATGGGATCTTAAAAGCTATTTCATGCTCGGAGCGGCGATGCATGATTCGGCGGTTTCTACTTGGGGTATCAAAGGGTATTACGATTACCTTAGACCAGTTTCTGCTATTAGATACATGGCAGACAAAGGACAGTGTACAGATCCTTCACGTCCTCATTACGATCCTGCAGGAATGGAGTTAGTAGATGGACAGGTAGAACTTGTGGAAGCAGGTGATCCATTGGCTGGAAATCAAGGGCAGCATGTAGGTAAAATAAAAGTAAGATCTTGGCGAGGTCCAGATTTTATTAATGATCCAGATAATGATGTCGCCGGAGTAGGTTGGATATTAGCTGAAGAATGGTGGCCCTATCAAAGGCCTTCATTTGTGACTCCACCATTCGCTGGATATGTTTCTGGACATTCTACTTTTTCGAGAGCAGCAGCGGAGATCCTTACCATGTTTACTGGTGATGAATATTTCCCTGGAGGAATGGGAACCTTCGAAGTGAAACAAAATGAATTTTTAGTGTTCGAAGATGGCCCATCTCAAGATTTTACTTTGCAATGGGCTACATATCGAGATGCTTCTGATCAGACAAGCTTATCTAGAATTTGGGGAGGAATCCACCCGCCAGCTGATGATATTCCAGGAAGAAAAATTGGAATCAAAGTCGCTAATGATGTTTATGCCAAAGCCGAAACTTTATTTTTTAGAGATGAAGATAATGATGGTTTTTGGGCATATGAAGATTGTGATGATAATAACAATACCGTGTATCCTGGAGCACCAGAAGTATGCGATGATTTAGATAATAATTGTGATGGATTTATAGACGAAGATTTAGAGCAGTTCACATACTATTTTGACGAAGATCAAGATGGATTTGGAACTGTAGAAAGAGATACACAAACTTGTTATGATACAGCACCCAATGGATTTGTAGTGCCGTCTTCAGATTGTAATGATCAAGATGCGGCTATCAATCCTTCAGCTACAGAAGTATGTGATGATATAGACAATAATTGCGATGGGCAGATTGATGAAGACCTGCCATTATTTACTTATTATATTGACACTGATGGTGATACTTTTGGAGATGATGCTATCAATATTCAGATATGTTATGATACGCCAGCTACAGGATATGTGGTAGATAATACAGATTGTGTGGATGATGATCCAGCTATTAATCCGGCAGCTGTAGAAATCTGTGATGATATAGATAATAATTGTGATGGTCAGATTGATGAAGACCTTCCATTGTTTGATTATTATTTAGATAATGATCAAGATGGTTTTGGAGATGATGCGCAATTGATTCAAATTTGTTACGATACACCTCCAGCAAATTACGTCAGAGATAACACCGATTGTGATGACGATAATGCTAATATAAATCCTTCGGTTGCAGATATTCCTGATAATGGAATAGATGAAGATTGTAGTGGTGTAGATTTGTTTTTGCAAACTAAAGTATTTCCAAATCCAATGACGGATGCTGTGGAAATACATCATCAAGTAGACGGCGAAGCTCAAGTAATATGGATCGCTACAGACGGAAAATTAATCAAAGAAGAACGTACCACTTTTAGCAATAATAGAACTTTTATCAATGGTCTAGATCTTCCGCAAGGAGTATACGTAATGAGAGTTATCAAGGATGGCGCTGCAGTTATGACGGAGCGTGTTATGGTAGGGGAATAGAAATTGATTAATATTTGCTTTTGCTAATAATGATTTTTGGAATAGGATCAAATGCCATTGATTTACGCATATTGTCGTATTGTATGTCAATTTTATCAGAAATTTTGACCGGAAAAGCACCAGGACAAATATCATTTGGATCGTGTTGTTTCCAGAAATCGTCTTCTTCAAAATGAGAAATAAGGGTTTTGTTATCCTCGTTATAATTACTGTAAGCTAAGTCTATTATATTGATTAGATCTCTAGTTCTCAACTTAGGAAAGGCATAGGTTTTAAATACCGTACCTGGATATTCGCGCAGCGTATACGTAAATCCATTTTTGTAGTTTGTAATAGTTTGATCTGAATTATCTCCGTTGGCCGATGGGTCACTTTCTACTATGTCACCAATTTCACCTCCGTAAGTTTTAATAATATAATCTCCTATTTGGTCAATCGTAAGATTCCTTGATTTTGGAGTGGGATATTGAGACAAAAATCCATCGAATACGTAACAGCTTTCATAATTATGTTCAATCTCAATCCATTTTCCGTTTCTAACTTCGAATCTATCAGAAACACTATCAGAACAGTACATGATTGAAGCACCAAATGGTAATGCATCTATTACTTTAGAATTAGTATTAGGGGCCGATCTGATATTGACTCCATTATAGGCCATTACGTAGAGCGTGTCACCGTATTCTTGACCATAAACAGTAATAGTCATGAATAATAATATTAAGAAGGAATGCATGATTTTTTTCATAGTCACAAGTTAAAGAATAGTCGTTGTGGAATTTGATTCAAGTGATTATTCGTGGTTATCATTCTACTATTCGCCTTTAGAAAATTAAACTAATAAGGAAATAAAGTAATTTTCATTGAATCGACTTATGTATTTCTGGTTTTATTTGCGTTATAGAGGTAAATAAATCATCGTTAAATGAGATTCATTCTACTAATTGTTTTTGTATCATCTATGATTAGGTCTTCTGCACAAAGCGATGATGCTACTTTTATGATTCCTTATCTATGCGCCAACGGAAAATATAAGGCAGTAGACAGAGCTGGGCAAGCTGTGACGGATTGCATTTTTGAAGAATTGACATTTAGTAACATTGGAGTTACTCTAGGTACTAAAGATGATAAAATACATTTCGTCACTAGAGAAGGTAAAGTATCTTTTTCGATTCCCAATGTAGAATTGTCTGGTTTGACTAAGGTGAATAGATATAAACGACTTAGGAATACCGATAGATTTTATTCCCTTACGCAAGATGATTTCCTTTATATCTATGATCGTATCTTGAATCGATGGCATGGTCCGTTAAAAGAAAATATTAAAAGAGGAATTAATCATTTATCATTCTATGGGGACCCTGCGCTAGATGCAGCACCTCTCGTAATTTATTCAAAATATGATAAGTTATTAGTGTTGAATCAGCTGGGAGAATATAAAGAATTTAATAATAATAGTCCGGAGGCTTATAAATTATTAGGGCAGTTTTTCTATTACTATGGAGATCAAGATGAAGTACCTACTGTATATGATTTGCATTTGAAAGAAGTAATGCAAGCGGATACTTTTATTTTTAAAAACAATTGGGCGAATGTTCATCCTACCGCTATTAAAGATGGTAAAAGATATCTCATTGAGACAAAAAATATATACAGGTCTACAGATCAACTCATGCAAACTTCAATAGACATTAAGGAGATTGCTTTTTCTTACCAATGGGAATCAAGAGGGTATTCATATTACGAAGAAGGTAGTAGAAAATGGATCGAAGATAAAGAAGGTAATCTATTTTATACACTTACAGATAACGAACGAGTACTTCCATATTTAGATAATATAATTAGTTATCAGGGAAGTAGTAGAAGAATTCTAATAGGCGATACATCTTCAGTGTTTTGCCAACCTCATCTTTCTTTAAGTACGGTGGAATCAAAAATTTTGTTAGAAAATGAGGATGGTTTTCATATTCTTCATGGAAGTGGGAAAAAGTACTCAGATGAAATATTTGCAAATGCATCAAGAGTGGATAAAGATATGTTGTGGGTAGAATATAAAGATGGGCGAAGAGAATTACTAGATAAGAACCTTTCTGTTCGGCTACAAACAAAAGATAAAATCGTAAAAACATTTATTGGTAATACATATGTATACGAAGCCGATTCATTATATGGTTTGTTGGATTCGGTAGGCAATAGAATTACACCCGCTTTAAGTACGCAATTGGATTTTTATTTCAATTCAGTTTTAGAATGGATAAAGATAGATCAAGGGAGTAAAGCTTACCTCTATAACATCTTCACTCAAAATAGAACGGTAGGATTGAGTAACGAGTTTAGAATGTCGGATCGTCATTTTGATGAGAAGGGGCGCAATTTGATTACATCGTACACATATGGATTGGATTCTACCTATTTCTATAGACAAGATGGATCTTTGTTTGAAGTACTGGCAAGAAAAGAATCGCAATATTTTCAAAAAGAAAAGAATAGATATAATCGAATAGAAATCTCAAGAAATAATTACGTATATATCGATAATCTAAATACGGATACACTTCTTACTTGCACTGATTGTGATGGTATGTATTTAATATCTCCGAAACAAAATTATGAAACCGAATTTGTAATCTGTAGTTATCGGAATGTACGAAAAGATTTATATGATAAAAGAGGAAATAGACTGTTACCTGAAGGAATGTCAATGTTAAGAGGAGCGTCTATGGACAATGAAATGTCTTTTTATCCGCAAATAATCGTTCAGAGAAATGGAAAGATTGGAGTGTATGATATCGAACTACAGAGAGAGGTAGTACCTATAATTTATGATGATGTAGATAGGGTAGATCGTGAAAGACTCTCTCTTCGAATTGATGGTATGAATCAAATCACTGACCTTCTTGGAAATCCAATTAATGATGAAAAATACTATAGGACTCATTTGCTTGGTAATGGTGATGTAGCAGGCCAATATCCTATAGAAGGTACCCATAAGAAGAGAATATATTATGACCCGAATGATCAAGATATGGATCCTTGTGAAGGTAAGATAGTGGATGCCCCTAATTATTATTACAAGATTATTGACAAAAACGGAAAGTCGCGATTCGATAAAAAATTCTTGGATTATAGATACGAAACGGATGATCTCATTAGTGTTTCAGAGTGGCTGGAAAATGATACGATACATTATTGTATGAATATAAATGGTGAAAAGAGAAAAGTAACTCAAGAGTACATATTTTATGAACCCTATTATGACGATATTATTTTAGCGAAGGAAGGCGCTATGTCGACTTGTTTAGATGCAAAT
>CALBEE010000186.1 GCA_937927575.1 uncultured Saprospiraceae bacterium
TAGCTATATAGGTGGATTTGCTCAAAACTATTACTTGTATAGAAATGAGTTTGGACAATTTATCCCTGTAGTGTGGGATCTCAATGAATCCTTCGGAAAATTTGCAAGAACAGGAAACGGCAATCTCAACAGCAATACTGCCAAGCAACAAATGGATCCTTTGCTTCAGATCAACGATACGGATTATCCTCTCTTACAAAAGTTGCTCAATGTACCTAGTTATCAAAAGAAATATATCGCACATTGCAAGACTATGCTAGAAGAAGCATTTGCCAATAATGCCTATTATGAGACTGGTCTACAGCTACAAGAGTTGATAGATACTGATGTCCAAGCCGATAATAATAAGTTTTTTACTTACGCTAATTTCCTTACGAATCTTGATTCTGACGTAACCGGTGGAGGTGGCGGCCCAGGAGGAGGTACTATAGGTATAGCTAATTTGATGAATGCTAGGACATCATATTTATTGGGCTTATCACAATTTACCGCTACTGCACCTAGCTATGCTGATATCAAAACTTCTGACAATCCGATTGTAGGTGAGACCGTCACCATTAGCGCGAATATTGCTAACGCTACCAGCGCATATATAGGATATAGAACGGATCAATATGCGCCATTCATAAAGGTGGAAATGACGGATATGGGTAATGGCCTGTTTTCCGCAAATGTTCCTGTGGATGCGAGTCTTACGCATTACTATATCTATTCAGAAAATGACAATGCTGGAATGTTTTCTCCACAAAGAGCAGAGCATGAATTTCATTCTTTTACTGCCACCTCTAGCAATCCTCCATTAGGTGATATTGTGATCAATGAATTTATGGCAAGCAATGACGTTACGCAAGCTGATCAAGATGGTGAGTTTGACGACTGGATAGAATTATATAATAATAGCTCTGCAGACATTGATCTGAGTGGATACTTCCTTTCTGATGATCCAGAAGATTTGATGAAATGGGAATTCCCTGCAGCCACAGTTATAGGTGCTAATGATTATCTAATGATCTGGGCAGATAGTGATGAAGATCAGGAAGGGCTTCATGCTGGTTTTAAATTATCGGCCGCTGCAGAAAGTGTTGTACTTGTCAATGCCAATGGTGAAATCATAGACGAAGTAAGTTATGCTGATCAATCTACAGATGTCTCTTATGGTAGATTTCCTAATGGTATAGGAGATTTCCAATTGATGAATCCAACTTTCGATGCTGAAAATGACGGTGGTGCAGTAGGCGTAGGTGACGTTTTGGAAAATTCAAAATTGACGCTCTACCCTAACCCTACAAAAGCTGGATTTTGGATCAGTTACGAAGACTTAACAAGTGCTCAATTAAACATTACAGATATCAATGGGCGTCAAATCCTCAATCAAAATATCACTACTAAAACTTGGGTAGATACTCAAAACTGGATCACAGGATTATACATAGTTAGAGTGAATGATTCTATTGGGAAGATTTTGGCGAGGTAGGAAAAAAACCTCCTCTATTGCATTCAAAACAGAGGAGGAGAACTATGTGGATTAAAAATCATTCACTTTTACTTTCTGTCAAAAGTATTTCACTTTTACAATCGCTCAATTGACCATCATAAGAAGGTTTGATAAAATAATAATACGATTGGCCATCTTTAACTTCATCTACGAAGCTGACTGATGAGCCGTCTAGATATTTATATTTAGTAATCTTATGTTCTTGAGATCCACGATAGAGTAATATGTTTGAATAGTTCAATTTATCATTTAATTCCCAGCTCAAAATCACTTTCTGATCTTCATTAATGGCATCAAATGAAATAATTGGTTCAATAATTTCTTTTCGAGACTTTAGAACAATTGATTTGGGTTTGCTCGGTTTAGATTTTAAATTGGCTTCATCATAAGCAATCATGGTATATGCAAACTTCCCTCCCATCGGAAGATCTGTATCCATATAAGAATACTCTTTACTTTTTTCTTCGTAAACCTTTATAAGAACCCAATTTCCAAAATTATCATTCAAGTCCTTTCTAAACAACTGGTGCAATACAGCATCAGAACTTCCACTTGGGCTACACGTTACCCAAACCGTATCCAAATTAGATTCAATTTTTTTGACATACGGCGCACCAGGTGGTATAATATCTGGTCTTTTTAATTTTACAATTTCTGAAGGTTCTGAAGCATTATTTCTTTTATCATAAGCTATGACCTTATAAAAAATATTCTCTTCACTAAAATTCAAATTTAGACTATCGACGAATACTGTATCTAAAGTTGGAGAGGCGTTAATCACACTAAACTCATGATTGATTCTATTACTCCAAAACACTCTATATCCCCAAAGGTCTGGTTCGGAGTTTGCATTCCAACTTACGGCTGTTCTACCTGTAGAATCAATAGTAGCTTCTATAACTATGGGCATTGCTGGAGGTATGGTGTCCATTCCCATTACAAACACCGGTGTTGATGACAAGGCTTTTCCACGAAAAGGAACCGCTTCCACTCTAAAATAATTTTTGGGGTAACGCATTTGTACTCTAGCATCCGTTGCATTTGCCGAAATAGAATCCAAAAATGTCAAGTATTTACCATCTCTTGTCTCAGACCCCATAATTCTAAAGTGATCTATTAGCGAAACGTATTTCTCTCGAATTTCCCATTCAAGATAGGCATCATTATTTTCCATTTGATCGGCCATCTTGATGATGGGTGACATCGTAATACGATCATATCCTGAACCACTTATGGATTTAAACATTTTTGATTTACCTCCAAAAAAGTCAACACCATACAACTGATAGAAATACATCTTATCATTAAAATCAAGACTATCTTTTTCTTCCAGAACTTGCAATTCTACTACTTCCGATGAATCATAGTTATTGACGAGTGTTGCATTATTAATTTTTGTAAATACTCCGAATTCATCTTCCGATTTTTTAATATCATATCCAAACCAGTCTCTTCTAAAATTTTTAGTATTCATTTGAAGCGAAACTTCTTTATCACCCCAAATACCTACAAATTCTGGAAGTTTTTCTTTAGAACTATTCGTATCCAAATAATATTCAAACGATTGATGATTATTACATCTTACTTCTACTAGATATTTAGCTCCTGGTGTAATCTGAAAACTATAACCGTAACCGGCCATAACAGTAATATCAAAATCATATACGCCGTAATATTGGATCAGACCTAATTTAATTTGATCTTTCCCATCAATAAAACCGTTAGGCATATCTTCTATTTCTTCTCGCAATTCAGGATATAACAACATCCCTGAAGCTTCTACAAAATCGTTGTATTCCGAAGGCTTTTTCATTGCCTCACTCCAATCCTCTTTTGAAGCTGCTTTCACTTTATCACTCTTCAATAATCTGCGTTCTGCTCCATCCAATATATATACATCAACGATGTAACCCACTTCGAAGGCATCATTCATTTCTTCAAGAGATCTAGGCTCCCAACGTATCATCGCTTTATCTCCATTCAATTTTGAAACATGATAATCTGGCAGAATTAGTTGCGCATTGCCTATAACAGCAATTAAACTAAAAATCAAAATAGATGCATTCTTCATATTATTATTTTTTCTTGTTATTCTAATCATTAAAAACGGCTTCTAACGCACAGGGTTGACCACATTCGTCACCTATCGCGACAGGTACTGTTACTCTATTATCAAATAACTCAAATACTACTCGCAAATCAAGAAAAGAAGGATTGAACACATCGAATCTCACTTTACCTCCAATGCCTAACTTAGGCAGTGGGATACATGTTAATTGTGAATCATCAGAAATTCTCAAAAAGCCATAAGCTCTTCCTGTGGCTCTATACCCTTTAAGGCCCATAGGTGGACTATAATTATCTGTCATAGAGCATCCGTCAGTTGAAGAATACTTTAACAGAGACAAGTCGAAACCAATAACACCTGTTGTATTTACTGTAAGCCCTGCCACACAAGAGCCGAAAATTCCTGGAAATGCTACATCAGCAGTCAGTTCTGCGCTGGCTCCAAATGCAATACCAGTACCCATAGCATTGTCTCTACCATCGCATTTGAGCGAAGCTCTATTATCTACTTCTGCAATCTCAGGTCCAAAGAAATCTTCGACTTTAGCAGGCTGAGGTGGAGGGCCTGGAATAGTATTTCCTGTAAGAAAATATGCCTCTGCATGTGCTATTATATTGTGGTATTCCGCAAGTACGGAGACTGGTCTTAGAATTACTTTCTGATCTGGATTAAAAAAGTCATTCACAATTACATCTTGTCCATTACCATTCTCATAGTAACCTCCTATATAGAGATGCCAATCTGTACCGGTATTTCCACTTTCTTCATCTCCACCCGTATCCAATAGTAAATCTAAAGTACCCGATCCGGTAAGTATCTCTCCTACACGCATATTTACTTTTGCAAAACCATGGAAGGTAAAACCATCTTCAAAATCAAAACTTAAACCTAAGCTACCTTTAATGGCATTTTTTTGACCCGACGCATCCACTTCTATTTTAGCATCTTCCTCAGCCTCTTTTTTAATATCTTCTTCTGTTTGAATTAATTTAGTTAAGGATGAAGTACTGCCTGCTACTGCGTCATCCAATTTCTTTACTAATTGATCATCTAAATCGCTATCTAACATAATATCTACTGCCCCCCAGAATGTAATATTCTGAAGACTTCCTGTCGGACTGAAACGAAGCATAGCCGTAAGTACGCCAGACATCGTATTTCCAACTGTAGAAAGTGATGCATTAAATTTAAGGCCTAGCCCAGTCTCAGCATGTGGCTTAAAAACAATGCCTGTCGTAGATTCGCCCATTTGCGATATAGCCGAAGAAGCCGATGGATCGTTAAATCCTGATGGTCTCATTCGATTAGATGCGCCACCACCAAATCCATTTAAGTAAAATGGACCAAATAATGGAATTTTTATTTTATCACTTTCTAACATACCATCTACCATGAAATATCGAAAGTTATCCTTTAGGGCATCCACGTCATCTTCGTCATCTGGAATATTATCTTTATCTGAAACTGAGCTGCCAAAAATAGCCGCCATTTTCAAATTGAATTTTCCTTTATTTGTCTCTAATTTTTTACCTAAAATTTTTGCTTCTAGTTTTGCACTAAATCCTTTACCATAAATATCATCATCGGTAAATATGTTTAAATCTCCTTTGGCATAAAACTGTGGAAGATTCAAAGTAACTTCAGCACCAGTAAAATTAAATTCTTTATACTCGTAAGTACGAGATCCGTTTTGGTTTCTACCCAATTCACCTACCAGTTCAAAATCTCCTGATGCAGCTACTGGGCTTCCTCCATCCATCAAATTGACATTCATTGTAAATCCTAGATTTAATATATTGGGATTAATAGCTGAACTTCCAACTGAAAATCCAGAAATACTGACAGGAAAATTAGCTACTTTCGATTGTCCTACTTCTGAAGTAGTTTCATTTCCAGTGGCATCCGTCGTAGCCAATCCAATATCTAAAACTGAAAATTTTGGAGATCTACTATTTAGCTTCAAATCAGTAAAAATAATTTTTGGCATCTTCAGCATACTTCCACCTCCACCATTTATCTTATCATCAGGATCACCTAATGTCAAACTTCCAGACATAGTAACTCCTGCATGAAATTCGCCATCCGCCACTGCTATATCTAAGGCAGCTGAGGTCAAATTAACTTCAGCCGCTTTCCATATTGGAAATGACTTTTTGTAGTCCTCGTTACTGGCTACTAAAAAATTATATTCATTATTTCCAAAATCTAATTCCGCTTCATACCCCAAAGGGCCATCTTTAGATAATATAGGTACGCCTATATCACCGGCAAATGAAAATTCCGTAACATTACTATTACCAAAAAACAAAGTTAGTTCGTCCATAGACCAGCCCCACTCGCCATCCATAATCGGTCCACCTAATAAGGGTGCTTGACCTTTGATAGATACACCGCCAGTCAATCCATATTGATCTATTATTATATCTTTACCTGATACTTTTATTCTACATGTCGTTGGTTTTACATCAGGATTATTACTGTTGTTAGGATCATTTACAAATGAAGAACAATTGCGTTTGAATGGTTCAGGTAATGTAATAGAAGCGGACTCAATATGTACGCCTTCCCATTCTGGATTTAATGCAATAGCATAATCACTGGGTATACCTTCAGGGTTTCTAAATCCAGATAAATCAAGCGTCGCATTACTTAATTCAAAGCTGACATCTTGAAATTTCGTCAAGACAAAATTATCAATATCTACCGACACCATAATATCTTCTAAGGATTGGGCGATTACACCAATCTCCAGTTTTACTCTAGGTTTTGGATCTGTTGCCGAACCCGGAAGGGGCACACCAAATTCATTAGTCGGCAACACCCAACTTCTACTAAAAATTAAATCTCCTCCGATACCAATTTCTTTGAAACCGTCACAATTAAATGCGACATAAGTACCTTGATAATTACCTTCTGAAGGCTCTGAAAGACCTCGTAATACTATCCCTGCCTCGCCGCTACTTCCTAACTTAAAAGAGTAATCATTTACTAAGCCTACTACCCCTTCTATGATTCCTTTTTCTTGAGAGAATTTTATGTCTTTGGCTGCAAAAAGTAGCTCCACTACTTCAGGAGCTGCACCTGGAAGTGTCGGATCCCCATAATTCATTTGATTAAAAGTAACACCTATGTAAACATCCAATTCTGTATATGTCGGGTAGATTCTTGCTTTATCAAAAACGATATTGATGGTAGTATTATCTCCTAAAGGTTGCTGCTTAACTATAGGCATCGAAACCAAGTCTCCTCCTGTTAATTGATCAATAAACCTACCTGCGTCGATCGCTCCAGATATAATAGATTTTACTTTTTTCGCCTTAGCCGAATATTGACCTTCGGCTATAGACTTCATATAACTGGCATAGTCAGGATCTTCAATCAGAGCGGCTGCTAATTTTGCTTCAGCAGAACGATATCCTTCTTCTATAGAAAGTAAGTCTGCTTCCATATCTGCAATATAATATTCCACCCCTTCTATAGCTGCAGCACTTACTGCTCGCACTGCTACGTTTAGATTTTTTTCTTTTATGATCGGATCAGTGTAATCACTTGTATAGGTGGCACCAGTCGTCAAAACCCTCAATGTGGGAATGGGATTAACCTCTACCCGCTCGAGTCTGCTTTTAACATGTGGATCCGTATGAGCCGCCCAAAGAGGGACATTACATACAAAGAATATTATACCTATCACTAAGGTCATTTGCACGAAGCGCAGCTTGGAAATTATTTGCATTTTAATCTATTTTAATATTAACAGTAACGATAACTCTATATAGAATAGACATCGATCTACTGAAAGCGATCTTAATTATTTTAAAAACTATATTCTTAATGAATTTTACATTCTTGCATTATATCTAATCTATCGCAACATTCATTATCTGTATAAATTTACTGAAAATATTCTAATTATTATGTTTCATCAAAAGAAATAATAGCGACACCTCATTACAAGGTGTCGCAGTATTTCCATATTATAATTTCATTCCTTTCTTAGTATGTATTTTGCCTTCTGTATCTGTAAGTCTAAGGATATACAATCCTTTTATCAATGCATCGATATTTACTTGTACAGAATTCCCTTCAACACTTTGTTGCATTTGTAACTTTCCCTGTAAATCATAAATGGCTATAGATTTCATTTCAAGGTCTTGAGCTAAAGTGATGTTCACTAATCCATCCGTCACAGGATTTGGACTAAGTGTTATATCATTATTCTGATTATCATATTGTGCCGTGGACCTAGGAACAGTATTTTGAGATTCATGCCACACTTCCACATGTACTAAATCTTTGGCATCACCGCTCACTTGCTCCGTTAAACGAATATCAAATGCCACAGGCTTGAAATTAGACGCTGCTAAATACCTTATCTCCGCAGTGCGAAAATCATCTCCAGAACTGGCAGGAATACCGCCTAAGAAAAATCCTTCTGGCGTAGTAATAATTATTTCCTGATCTTGTGTAATAGTGAATCCTCCACCTTGTGCACCTCCAGCTATCCAATCTGCAAATGTATCATCATCTAATACAATGGCTAAATCACCATAATCGGTATAATCTTCTCCAAAGTCTGGTGTACCTATATCGAAAAGATCTTCATCTGATCCGTGTATTGTTGGGATGGAAGGAATTACTGTGAAAATGATTTCATCATCTGGATCCCCACCAGGAATAACTACGCCATGCGTAGGAGTTGCTGTGGGCCCTTGTGGATGAGGATAAATAACTTTGGTATTTTTAAAAGCTACGTTATTATTTTGATACGCATATTGAGCGGCAGGAATACCTGTAGTTTCATAAGTGATAGGATCAAAAGCATTAGCGGCATCACTATTGTCAACAAGCCTGGCCATGAATGACATTGAAATATCGATCAAAGAACATTTTATAGGTTCATTAGGAGAATTAGGCGCAATCCATCGACAAGTGATAATTGCGTGATTACCAAAGAAATCCAAGCTACCATTAATAATTGATCCATCAGTAAGGGTTAATTCTTCTGTTCCAAAATTATATGTACCTAACAAGTAATTCGGATTACTAAAAGAAGATTGCCATGTTGGCCAATTAGATTCGCAGATAGATATTTTACTTCTGTATATTTCTAGTTCGTAATCATTCAGAGTATTTCCATTAGCCGTCGCCATTTCACAAAAATTACCATTGATTCTTACTTTTAAATAATTCGTATTGTTTCCGAAAAACTCTGGCTCTTCGTGTACCCCATCATCATTATTGTCCTCATGCCTATTCCAGATGTCTACACTATTGTATTCAAAGCCTGGACCTGATGATTCTGCTCCTATGTCTTCGTCATTATCTTTGATGTAGAGATCGCCGTCTGTATCTGGTATGTAATGCAGATTACTCCCTTGATCATCAAGTTTAACCAATTCCGAATAAAAATCGGATCCATAAACATTACTAAACATATCTATCATGATGCACATATCATCATCATCATAAAGCGCGTCACTTGCAGCAAAATCGTACATTCTTAATACTGCGTCAACTTGAGTAACAACATTATTGGACAATAAAGGATCGTCATACATTTGGCTTAAAGTATGTATGATTAAGTTATCAACTTTATCTACACCAATACCATTTATATCATCAGTCGTTAAAGCCCATAATGTCGCGGACAACAATTCTGACTGCTTTTGTTCATCAAAATCTTCTTTGAAAGTTGAACTATAATAGTATTGAGATAAATTGGAATTTCCTTGCAAAGAAATATCTGATAAATTCATTGTTATTGGTAAATAGTAGTTTCCATTTCCACCTTGATCTCGATTTCCTCCTCGTTCAAATATGAAACCATTGCCATCATCAGCATCGGTTCCACTTAAACATCGATAAGCAAAATAGTTCCCGAGAGCATAATCGATCCCTTCTTGAGTGGAGCGATTTAAAACGGTAGTCTCGTGAACAAATTGGAAAAAGCCATTCAATATGGCATATGCATCATCCCCTACTGGATAAAATGAATTGTCATTTTTATAAGCATATTCTAACATTGCAGGTGAACCAGTATTAATTTGAATTGCAGGTTCATCTGAGTTAAAAACTGCTTTTGATTTAAACTCAATATAAGTCGGTAAATTTCCTACTTCATGCCATTCCGAACCTAAATAAAAATCCCATGCTAAATTAAGATAATGGTACACCATATCTTCTGTTCTATCAGAAGAGGTAGATGCATTTGCCGCTAAACCATTAGTTACATTAGTTATATTGTGTGTAGCACAATTATCACGAATAGACCTTAACCTTTGACTACATAATTTATAATCATTTCCACCTAACTCAACCAGGCCCAAATTAGGTCCAAGGACTATTGGTGAAGTATTAGCTCCACTACTCACATATTCTGTGAATACGGATAGAGTTGCATTCTGTTCCAAAGATTCACATCCATTAAATTCACCTTGTGAATAACTGCAGTTTGTCTGTCCAAAAGAATGGCCACTTAATATGATCAAAAAAATTAAAACTCTCATAACATTCTTCATATCTATTTTTTTATATTATTAAATGTAATTTATTCTATTATTATCTTTTTTCTATAATTCTTCCCATCACTACTATTCAACAGTAAAATATATAATCCTGGCAAAACATTCGGTGTAGTAATTTGGATATTATTATTTTCTATAAATTTAGAAGTACTCAATACCACCTGACTGTTAGCATTTATCAGTTTAATGTGACAATTGCCCAATATTATTTCTTCTTCAAATTCTATATTAATAGTCCCATCTAAATGAACTGGGTTAGGTGAAACTATAAATTCCTCGTTCTTAAAGGTTTCAGAAAGAGATGTAAGTACATTGAATAAATTTCCTTTAATCTCAATTATGTTGTTATGTTTATTTTGATCTGTACCTATCTCTGTTCCCAAAAAATATGGGGCATCAAGCATTGGGTAATTTCTGACCCTAATAAATAACAAGTAATGTTCATGTCCAACTTTTAAAATGTCCTTAACTTGCATATTATTTCCAAACTGGATTGGTTCTCCTTTTACATTCCCTTCTAAATCGTAATTTATAAGAAGTTGTTGAGATTCATTTGCAAAATCGATGTATTCGTTGGTATACGTAATTCCATCAATTTCCAAACTTCCTTCCAAAGAAGAAGATACAAGCACACCTTCTTCATTTGGATTTCCACCTCTTAAAATTGTAAAAGCATCACCACTGTAGCTTTTGTGCCAATCCAAATTCAAATTAGAATCAAAAACTATGAGAGCACCTGAGCCCGTTACCCAATCCACTGTGGCCACGTCATTACTAAAATCCAAGGTATCTAAACCTACAACAGTAAAGTCTCCTGGAGAAGAGACACCATAGCAAATCACTCTACCATCATCCCCAATTCGCGTATCTCTTACAGTTCTACTATGCTGACTATCTATATGAACATGATCAATATATTCTCCAGATGGAGAAATTTTAGTAATTACAGTATTGTATTGACTATCACTACTAAATTCTCCTATAGAATCAGGGTCTAGTTGTTCATTATCCCATGTAAAGGCTCCTCTTAATTGAATAACCATAAATATTGTACCATCATCTACCACTTTAATATTTGTTACTTTATCTTTTAAATCAACAACCCCTGTACGCCTACTCCAAACTTTATTTCCCGTTCTCCAATTAATTTTGTGTAGCATTGTCGAATGTTGAATAAATCCATCATACGTATGAGTTAAGCTATCTCCCATAAAAATTTGTTCATCAGAATAAGTAGTAGCATAGTAAATAAAATCACCATCGATTTCAATATGAAATTCATCAAATTGATGATCCAAATCTTCATCTTTGTATTGCCACAACACATTACTATTTCGTTTATCACAAAGAATAATGTCTTGACTACCTGTAATTCTGTAGATATCATCTTCTTCGACATCTATTATGTTTCCATTAATTCCAAACCATTGTGTATAGATACAAGCGTATAAACTATCATCAATTGTAAAAAAATCAGAAGCTCCATAATCAAACAAGGTATGATCCACTATACCTACACCTGGTTCATACTCAAAAAGAATAGCTCTTTGCACTCGTATACTATCTCCATTTTCCTCCAAAACATACTCATCATCAGGAATAAATGATAAATCATACCCTAAGTCTTCATTTCTGAAAGATGCTCTAACTCCACTAATATAGAAATATAGTCTATCATCATCCTGTACTAGCTTTTCTGCTAAGTTCAAAGTGAATTTTTCTTCGACGATGAGTTGGCTGGTTACTTCTTGGGCGGAGAGTAAACTGCTCAAACTAATAAACATTGATATAATAAAGTTTCTATACATGATGTAAATTCAATTGTCCGATAATTATTTGGATTCTAATTTATCTATTCCAGTTTTCAGAAAGTCATGAAATGAATCTACTTCGTTAATATTCCAAAACAATTTATCTTCCTTACTTTTAGAAAAATTAGAATTTATTATTATTCTTCTATTCTTTACTTCTATACTATTTTGCACAAAATTGGTTAAGTAAAACTCTTCTTCTTTCCTTCTAAAATTCAATGAAAAACTCTTCTCCAATCCAAAAAAAACGAATTCATATTTATCAAAATAAAAATTAGAAATAGAAGAATATAATTTATTCAAATCCTCCAAGTAAGGATTCCAATTTTCATTTTCGATATGCTTTATAACTGCATTTACTATTTGTAATACATCCGAAGTAGAAACATATCCTCTCACCAAAACATCTGGGAGATCCTCCTCATAATGATTTTCCCAAATCAATACAGTATTAATAGCACCTATTCTGAAGCAACCGTAGTCGTCAGTAACAATATCGCAATATTCAGTTTTATCACTTATTACATTTCGAATACATTCTCTAATTCGCACTAATTCAAAATAATCTGTTGTCATTTTATCAACTAAAAAAGCATACAAATTTTCTATGCCAAATACATTAACAAATTTACTTTTCGAATCAAGTCTTAAACCGAATTTCCCTATCATCATTCTTTCTATTTTACAAAATAACTAGATTTCATTAATCCAGAAACAATATCAATAAACCCTTCACATTCAACAGTGGAATCTCCATAATCGATATTTGCCTTCCATTTCGATGGTATAGATGTAGAAACTCTCAAATGAAAAGCTTCCATCCCTATTTCTTCAAGTTCCGATATTGTCATTGTAGGATCAAACATTGTTGATTTACTTTTAACGAACCACTTTAAATCAGCATCATAATCCAGTGTAGGTAAGGCATCACCTACATTACCATCACGTATTTTCTCCCATCCAACGTTATTAAGAGATCTTACTCCTAAATTTTCTATACGTAAAATATCCTGTCCATTATTTAGCGTAAATTCAGGTCTAATAAATGTAGTAATTTTAGGAATTGTTGCAGAAGAACTGGAAACAAGAGCGCCACTTTCTGAAAATTGCCCACTACCTACACCCTCTAAATATAATGTTTCACTATGCATACCAGATAAACTTGTTTTACTATTACCTCCCGGCAGGTTATATAAATATTGATCCACTCCATCGATTTCAATCGTTGTCTGGAGAATATCTCTAATTTCGTCCAAATATGATACTAGTCCTCCTTTAGTAGGATCTGGATCTAAGAAATGAGCAGCTGGAAATCTTAGATTTATTGTCTTCAAAGGATCTCCATCTATAGCGGTAAATTTTAATGTCAAATCACCATAAATATAATGTCTAAACGCGACATTCCCCTCTGTTGGATCAAAAGGCATCAATCGATAAGCCCTAAGATCACTTAAATACGCAGCATTATACCTCAATGTACTTTTCGTTATCCTATTCCATGTATCAAATAATGCAGGAAGTGTTTCAAACCAGCTTCCTAAAGTAGGATTTAAATTAAGATCAAATACAAATTTTTCCAAAGTTGGAACGTGTATTGTATTAGCAAATCCAATATGATCTTTAATATTGTCAAGACCTTTCCATGCATCGACTCTAGCTAAAAAAGCAGCTTCCCCAGCAGCCTTTGTCACCTCATCATACCCTGTATAAGTTATATACTTAAAAAAATCAGGATCCTTAAGAGCATCTAAAAATGATAATAATTTACCTTCCTGTTCCAAACTTTGTACAAGACTCTCAACAGATCTATACTTTAAGGGACCCGTTTTCATCATAAGATGAAAAGTCAGTAATGTCCTATTATAGTTCGCATCATACAATAAAGGATGATCAAAAATCACAAGACCTCTATATGTTCCTGCTAATTCATCAGGAGTGGCACCTCCTCTACTTAAAAGTTTGTGAGTTGCATCATTGCCAATATTTCTAACCATTTCTAGATAGGCAATATTTTCGCTAAGTAATTCTGCTGGAACATTATCTACCATATCATCAATAGCACGAGCAATAGCTGCTGCTTTTTGAGCATCCAGTGATTCACTAATTTGTTTTACCAGTAACTTATTAACTATTGTAGGCTCTAATCCTATCTGAGATACTCCCAATATAGCATGAATTGTATTGTACAACTCATACTGCGCCTCACCTTCGGCTTCATCTTCGTAGAATGAAACGAAAAATTCTTTATGTCCTACTGGATCTGCAGTTAACCATAGTCCATATGAGTCATTCACAAAGAATATCCCCATCATATGTCTGGCCAACCCTTGATACATTGTGGCTTGACCAAAAGTTATCAATGCAAATGATGCTTCGAAAGTAAGCGTGAGTGCTTTATAACCTTCATCTTGAGCTTGATTCTCTTTGACCAATGAAATATAAAATCCTGCAGCTGGTTTACTTAAGAAATTATCATCAGTTAAATTTTCATAACAATAATTGGCCATTACTCCTGCCTCCTCTAAATCTAACAATAACACTAAATCAAAAAATCCTACATCATTATAGTCAAGATCTTCATCATCGACACAAGTAAATGCGTCATATTTTTTATAGGAATAAAATAAGCTTGTTACAGCATTTATCGTTGTATTAGATGTTATAGGATTACCATATTTTTTACATAAATTAACTTTATAATCAAATTTAGTTTTATCCTCATTCGGAGTGGGAACAACGGCATTTACAATATCTCGATTTCCTGCAGCGTAGTTATCATTATAGGAGTAAGGAATAGATATGACTTTTAGTCCATTAAGTATATTTTCATCATAAGTCTCATTATCGTCCTCATCCATCATTTTTGCATTCTCAACTATAATTTTATTAGCTTTAACTATGAGGTCTGACAGGTGCTTAGCTGCCTCTTCTTGATGACTTGCAATGAACAAAGATCCTCCCCCATCTCCATGAAGAAATTTATCATACATTACCACTTCAAAGCGATCTATATTCTTTATATCTTGAAGTATTTGCAATCTTTCTTCTGTACCATATGCACCATTATTTATTTTACCAAAGAGTATTCTCAATTTCTCCCAACTCTTTTCTACTGCTACATAATTGAGATTATAGACTTTATCACCCTCTACAAATAATTCATTAAAAGGATGTGTAAAAATACCATATACTGAAAGTGCTGTATTCCATTCATGCCAATAAAAATCAATTGACCTTATTTCAGCCTCTATTTCTTTACCTATTACATCTGCATCTGGTTGATTTTCATCATAAAACATGCTGATGAATTTATAGAATGATAAATCTTCCTTAGTACTAATCTCTAAATCAAGCAGCTCATAATGACTTCTTATATATAAGCCCAAGGACTCATTTCCGCCTTCATCTATATAATCATAATACCCCTCTACCAGAGTACTAAGCTTGTCTTTCATTTCTGTAAAAGGAAAGGCTGAGGCATCTTCATCGTATTTGGTCGTATACACAAAATCTAAATACTCGACATAATTGGAAGTTACCAGAAGCACACTTTTCTTATTTGCATTTGTGAGTGCATCAGGATTAGTAGGATCATTACAGAAACTTTCGAAGTACTCACGAGCTCTGGGATACAGAAGTTTATTAGCCCAATCGGAGCAATCGGTACTTGGATCTGTTATTTTAGCACCGTAAAAATCTTTAACATAATCAACACATGTCTTCCAAATAAAATCTAATGGAGCTCTACTGGGATCTGGCTGAGAGGCATTTTGAAACGCGATTATCTTATCTTTGGTTTCTTGAGAATTATTACCTGACCAATACATTTTCCTGTCACATTTCTTCCCTGATATAACGAATTCATTCTCAGCTAAGCTATGTTTGTGCCAAACCGTAAAAAATGACATTATTTTTTCTTTACCTGGAGTAAAAACATCAAAGCTAAAGTTTTTTATAAATTGTTCATAAATAAGATTTCTATTATTAGTATAATATCGAAGATCACTAGCAAATATATCAGTAGGGGCTAATTCATCTTGAGACGATGACGAATAGTTTTTATACCAGGCTGGATCTTTAGCAATTGATGTATTTATTCCATTTAGCGTACTTTGATAAGCGTAAGCCAGATTAACTACAACCACATAATGCTGATATTGATTATCACCTTCTTGATCATTATACAATTTCAGGTAATCATCTAGTGCTTTACCATTAGGTGTAATACCATCAGGTTTTTCGAAGATATACTTTAACTCATCTTCCACCGTAAGATCTGCTGGTGCATTAGGCGTATAGACGTATATGTACTTAGACATATCCTCAGCATCTCTTTGACCTGTTTCGCTTTCCAATACAAATTTTGTAAATCTATCTGCTACCTCTGCCCCTAGACTATCTATAACTGGTGTAGATGCAGATACCGAAGACACTATTAGTGTCATCCATGATAATATTAAAAATATTCGTTTCATTCCTTTTATTTTATATATGCTACTCTTAGAATTACTTTTTTCATTGCCTGTACGATTTCATCTTTGAATTGATCGTATAGGTCTTCATTACTCATATCTTCTCTGACTTTTTCAGACATATCTCTGATAATCTCAGGATCAATCTCATCGAAAAGCTCTATCATCACATTGATACTAGATTCCAATTGAGTGGTTCCTTGTGATTGTTTAAATCCAATATCAAGATTAGTAACTACATAGCAGAAGTCATGATCCATTATTTCCATATAGTAAGTCGTTAACTCTTCCTGCGTGGCTACAGCAAAATCTTCATCCTGCGCTGTATGCGTAGAAGTGATTACATCAGAAGTCTCCATCGCGTTACCATTATCTATAGTCCATTGGCTTAGTAAGGTATTGATAGTCGCATCAAATTCTGGTCTATACTGTTCGTCTATAGCTTGGTACGCAGTAGGATCAAGATCACACAATTCGTCATCATTGGCCATTGCATCCATACTATAAGGAATGAACTCCACTAGGACACCTAACAAGGCTTCTAGCTGAGCATCCAATTCATCTTGACAAGGTTGCAACTCTATTAGTAAAGCATCCAGTTGCTCTTTAATTATTGCCTGCTCGTCTAGTGGAAGATTATTTTCTAAAGCCAGCTTTGCTTCGTCTTCTTTCTCCTTAATCAATCCTGAGAGCCGTTCTACACAATCAATTACATCTTGATCAACTAATCCTTGTGCTTTTGCGATAGAAGCATCAACCGCTTCAAGTATAGGGGTTAATTCATCCAAAACATCTTCCAAATCAGTAAGAACGTTGATAATATTATTCACACCTTCATTAACAATATCACTTAAGTCATCTCCTAATATAGCAAGACCTAATGCATTGATCACTATAACACCATCAACCATCTGACGATGGTTATTAATCTTTATTTGATTAAATGAAACATTAAATCTGGCTACATTGAAATAAGGAATAGAGATATATCCTGTACCTGTAAATGCATTGCCGCTTCTAGCAGCATGTTTTACGGTTACTTCAAAATCAGTAGAAGTGAAAGTATCACCTTTATTGAGATTGAGTAATGCATTATCATTAGTCAATTCTATAAGTTCGAATTCTGTAATACATCCACCTTCTGTATCAGAAAAAGGTATAAACACTTCGAACTCTTGTGCGATGGATTTACCTCCAGTATCACACTGAAATGATACTAATATAATATAATTAAATCCATGTTCAAGATTGGCAATACTTATTGGTGATTGAATCTGTTCAATATTCTTAGTAACTAATTCACCGTCTTCTCTTACAATTTTCACATCAATGGATGTGAAATTCTCTAAATTATCTGCATTAAAATGTATCTCAAAATCAGAGTCATTAACCAAGGCAGCTTCGCCAAAAGTAGGTAGATCACAAGGGCAATCAGGGTAAGTATCTTCATCATCACCATCAGGTGCTGTATTAGGTTCTTCAGGACACGGATCAATCTCATCGCAAAGGCCATCTTCATCGGTATCAGGTCTAGCTTCACCAATACAAAGGCAATCATCATCTCCACCATCTACATATTGGTCATGATGAGTACATGGATCTCCGTCGTCACAAGGGTCACCTACAACAATGAAATTGTCATTA
>CALBEE010000187.1 GCA_937927575.1 uncultured Saprospiraceae bacterium
TTGCGAAAGTATAATGTCCCTAATTAACAGTAAAGACTCTACTTACATTAAACCCAAAATGTATATCGCCATCTAACCAATTACCGATTGTCTCTGTTATGAATCCTTTTTCAATCATAGATGTGCTATTGGTAAGATGGAGTTGGAAAACATGCCCACCTGTTTCGATATCAAAGCCGATACTAAAACTGTTTCGATAACCAGGAGCTAACTGGTCAGGTAGCACATAGATATATTCGGCATTGAATGAGGTTCTCTTGTTCAATTTCATTCTACCTCCGATGCCTAGACTATACACATCATTTGATTCAGAAGAAGTCCTAACAAGATTTCTATGTACTATAGTGGGCGACAATTGTAAACTGAGTGATTCGCTAAATTTTCTACCAATAAGGCCTTGAAAGACATAATACATTCTTGATGAGAAATAATTTTCTCTATCTGGATCTTGAAACTCAACGGTATTGATTGCAGTACTTGCTAAAAAAGATACAGTCACCGGCATATTCTTAGTGCCTTTACTCTGACGTAAGATTTTAAACTTTGCAAATCCATCATAAGTCTTTTCAAAACTTGAGCGTCCAAAACCTAACATGAGTCTATCCGTGAGACCATAATCAGCTCCTATCCGAATGCTAGCTTGGTCTAATCCAAATAACTCTGATACACCACCATTGATGAATCCAAATCGGTGTGAAATTTTAATATCCAATACTCCCTTGGCTGTGTTCTCGACAGAGTGAAGATTGATAATTCTGTTGGCCTTAAAAGTGGCATATGTATAATCGGTTACTTCTTCTTCTCCTAATAAAGCTAAAAGATCATCTTCGTCATTTTGTGCATTAAGAACATTTGCGACAAAGCATAACAATACAATTACAACAATACAATTGCACCTACGATTTTTCCAGTAATTCATAGTTTGTCTTTATTTTGACCTCGACTTCCTTAGCTATGTTATCTCTTACTACTGATGGAATTTCTATACCATAATCTGCAACGGCAATCTTGAAGTCAGATGTAGCCGATACCTGTCCGTTCTCTACTTTGAATATTGCCGTAGTTTCGATAAGGTTCGACTTACCATGAATTTCTAATGTGCCATTTACTTCTGCCGTATACTTACCATCTTTAGTTAGATCTATACTTTCATAATTTTTAATGCTACCTTTAAAAACACCTTTTGGATACTTACTGCTTTCCATATAATTTTCGTTGAAGTGTTCTTGCATTAAAGCCTTTTCGAATTCGAATGACTTGATCAGTACTGCCCATTGAATTTTTCCTGATTCTACATCAAACACTGTCGAAGCGCTATGACTTACAGCTTCGATATCTTCAATAGGAGTACTGCTATGAAATGATATTTCTCCTGTTTTACTAAAATACTTTTGAGCTTGCAAAGTGACAATTGCTAATGCCAAGAATGTTAACGTTGCTACTATCTTTTTCATAACTTATATACTTTATTTTTGATTTTTCAAACCTTTACACCTCTTACTAATACGACATCCATAAGGTAGCCGGTACATATTCCTTTAAGCGTAACTTCTTCACCTTTTTTTAATTCAGAATCTGATTTTTCTAACTGGAATATTATACTAGAAAGAGGGTTACCAGCATCCAAATAGATGGTAGTTTTTTCTTCTGTACTTTCCATTTTATCTACAATTCCTTTTACCTCGAGTACTTTATCTAAATACTTAGTGTTGGCAGAAGTTTCATTTTCTTCAAAAGCCACCAATAGGTCAGAAGCATTTATACTATAGTTAGTTTTCATAGAAGAAACGCTCTCTAAGGGTTTGTTAAACATATACAATCCTATGAGTGCACCCACTAAACCTAGGCAAAATAAAATGGCAAGAATTTTTTTCATTTCAATTTCGTATTTAATTATCTAAAGCACCATCATCAATCCAAACCGCAATTTTTTCTATTTCACAATCCAGCAATTTAGCTCCTCCCTTCGGCATCGGCGAATAACCCGAAGCATGGCTGACAACTCCTAATAGTGAACCATCATTTACATACTGTAATAACTCTCCGTACCCTTCTAGAGTTACATTGCCAAAGTTGGCCGCTGCACTATGGCAGGTGTAACAGTCTGTTGTGAGTATAGGTACAATGTCATTGGCATAACTCATATTATCAGTGAGGCAATCGATGCTCGGATACAATTCTTCTTCCACATCATAATAGCAACCACTCAATAGTATAGCTATGATACCCAAGGCACTAATTATTCTGAGCTCCTTCATCTATCCACGATTTTACTTTTGCGATTGTACACGAATCTAATTGATCCTGACCTTGCGGCATCCGTTCAAAACCTGCATCCCAATTAATTGCACCATATAGTCTTTCATTATCCACTTGTAATTTCACACCATTATACGTATCCAATATGACTCCTCCAAATGCTGCCGTAGTACTATGGCAGCCATTACAGGAAGTGTCAAATATTCCAGATACAAATCCATTATAGGTTACATTTTCAATTTCGCAATCGGAAGTTTCTTCATCACATACTAAGTCAAGAGCTCCTTGCAATATCCATTGAGCTATGAGACTTATCTTCTCATTATCCATTTTTCCAGTGGGAGGCATTACATCATCAGGATCATCCTCTGTGATCACTTCATAAAGTTCTGAATCACCTAAATTAAACGGCTCCACCTCTGTAGTATTGATTACATTTTCATAATTATCAAGAATGACACCATCACTAGCCGATGCCGCATCATGACAACCAGAGAAAGCACAACTGCCCTGAAGTATAGGAAGGATGTCATTTTGAAAATATACAATATCAGGATCACAAGGCATACCATTGCCTGTAGTATCTATATCCATTGTATCCACCACCATAGTATCTATAGGATTATCCATGGTATCCATTAGATCAGGTTCCATATCATCCATGATAAGCGAATCATGTGTACATGACTGATGTAAACATATCCAAGCTATGATGCCGAAAATAATTAATATGTGATTAGATTTTCTCTTCACAGTTATTGCTGATTTCATAATCAATGACCACAAGTTAGCACATACAGCAAAACTTTATAACCTGCAAACACCTGAATCACTAGAATTAAGATCTGAATCGACAGATATCAATATGCTTTGGACTTACTGCTTCTTACTTGATTTTCTTTTGCAAAAAGAGAGTGTATGCATGTTTGAGATTGAATCGTTGCTTCACTATTTACGAAGTAAGTATTCCTATTTTCAGCATCTATCCGTCTAGACTTATAATTATCCGAGAGCTGGAGATCTAGGATTTTACAGATCGTCCTCTTAATCTTAACATCGTAGATAGGAACTCCAACTTCTACTCTTCTACTCAAATTGCGAGTCATAAAATCAGCGGATGACAGATAAAGGTGTTGATCACCATTAGCATGAAAATAATAGACTCTTGCATGTTCAAGATACCTATCGAGTATACTTACTATTCTAATATTCTCGCTGACGTTTGGTATGCCTGGGGTAAGACAACATATTCCTCTAACAATCAAATCTACTTTGACATTTGCATTACTTGCTTCATACAGTTTTTCGATGATCGATGGATCTTCAAGGCTGTTCATTTTTAAGATAATATGACCACAATTAAAGTTTGTGGCATTTGATATTTCTTTATCTATCAAATTAACCAGCTCTTCCCTTAAGTTAACCTTACCTACTAGCAGATGACTAAATTTTGGAGGGGCATTGGTCCTTGTTACGATGAAGTCAAAAACGCTTTCTACTTCTGTACATAACCTTGAGTCGGATGTGAATAGGCACAGATCACTATATATCTTTGAGTTGACTTCATGGAAGTTACCTGTACTCAACAAAGAGAATGTTTCTACTTTTCCGTTGACCCTCCTTTTTACTAGACCGATTTTGCAATGTACTTTTATTCCTGGAATACTATAGATGACTTTTACACCAGCTCTTTCCAGTTTCTCACCCCAAGCTAGATTTGATTTTTCATCGAACCTTGCTTGAATTTCTAAGAATACAGTAACTTTTTTTCCTTGTTGAGAAGCATGTATAAGTGCATTGAGTATTCTAGAATTATCACCAATTCTATATTGAGTGACCAGAATCTCTTCTACCTTACTACTCACCGAGCTAAATTCGAAAAACCGTATCACTGACTCAAACGAATGATAGGGTGGATGGATCATATGATCTCCTTTTTTAATTTCCTCCAATGGATTTATAGAGCTCTCTAGTGGTGAATAACAAAGCTTGACTAGAGGTTTATCATAAAGTTCGTACTTATCGAAATTAGGAAGCTTCAGCAGATCATGGTAATTTTGATAACGCCCTTCCTTTATCTTATCATATTTACTTAAGTCAAAAGTATCAGTGAGATAAGTTAACAAATCAGTAGACATATTTCTATCATAGACGAATCTTGCTGGGACTCCAGTTTGTCTTTTGTGTAGACTCTTCTTAATGGCTTCCTTAAGTTCTCCAGAGACTTTATTATCTATGTACAATTCAGCATCTCTCGTCATTTTGAACGAATATGCAGCCCCCACTTTGAACCCTGAGAATAATAGGGGCAATCCATATCTAACTAGGTCGTCAAGCAATATGACTTCATTACTATCTCCCTCAGAAGGTAAAACAACAAACCTGGGAAGTATATCAGAGGGGATCCGGACCAAACCATACTCTTCATTTAATTTCCCAGATAAGTTATTTTTATTAGATAATAATATTCCTAAGTATAGAGACCCATCTTTTAGAAATGGGCTGATTGACTTGCCTCTCAACAACAAAGGAGCTACATGTAATCTTACTGTATTGGTAAAGTACTCATGAATGAACTTTTGTTGGACACCTGTAATGTTATCCAAGTCTCTGAAGTAGATATTATGCGACTCCAATTCAGGTATGATCTCTGTTCTCAAAATTCTTGTGAATTCGATTTGCTGTTCATTTACAATATTTATCAATCTCTTGACTAATTGCTTTGGAGAATAGGATAGCCTCTTTCGCGTGCTCTTATTTATTCTTATCAGATTTAAGTGATACGGCATTCTGACATGGAAAAATTCACCTAAATTTTTGGAATAGATACCAAGAAATTTCACTCGTTCTAAAACAGGATTTCTCTTGTCCATAGCTTCTTGAAGAACTCTTGCATTGAATGAAAGCCAACTTACATCTCTATGAATATGATAGTCTTCATAGTATACTTTTGAATCTATAGTTTCAATTTCCATACGACCATTTTTTTAGTGAAGAAAAGTAAGTTGAGTATCTAAGAAATTCTGATACGGCTTTCGCCCCATGTCTCCGGTGACATATATGTAGTCCAAGTATATTTTCAATATATCAGACCAAATTTCTATCAGAAGAAACTCGTTGTTGATACTAAGTTCTTTGAGTCTTATCAATGCTTGGGGAGTGGCAACACCATGTTTGCTGTATTCCTGTAGGGCATGCTCAGCGTTGCCTTCTTCAATTTGTAGAGACAATAGCTCATACATCCTAATTAAGCTCAGAAGCCTTGCTCTATTATTTTGTTTTGAAAGTTCGAGCTCTTCTACTCGATTTTGATATTCATTTTGAGCATCTATAATATCGACTTTTATTTCATTAAGTTCGAGACCTGATGACCCCTTAGTAGGAATATCAAATCCGAATCCTAATGAAAAGGTATTTCTAAATGGTTCGTCAGGCTTATAGCCATAAGAGGCTTGTAAGAAGCCTAGAGAAAATTTGTTTTTGGATTTCTCCCAGTCATGCTCCATCATCGCATTATAATGTCTGGCAGAAAGTACTTCTTCTTCTGGATGGCTGATTCTTTTAGTTTTATTTTCGCTTAGGATGAGTTCTTTTATTCTTTGTACAGATATAAGCTCTTCTACCTCTAAAGTTATTTCTTGACCAACCAGAATTTTGTTTAGTTCAAATGTAAGTTGGGCGAGACTATTCTCAGTATCTTGTATTTCTCGCTGCAATTCATAAAGTTCATCCTCGGCTTCAATGAGGTCAACAATATCAAATGAAGTTAATGAGATCATCCTTTTCAGCAATTTTAATTTATCTTTAGCTACCATGTTTTTCTTTTTTTGAACATCAAGTTTCTCTTTAGCAAAAACATACTCTTTAATAAGGATGTACTTGCTGAATAGTGCTTTCATAATTTCAGTGTTCAATTCCATTTCCGCCATATATTCAACAGATTCATGGTAGAGTCTATGAGCCTTTCTACTGGATGAATTGTTAGGACTTACTCTTACTGTCAGATCTTGTTGCCTTAAGTCAAAATCATTGGTCTCAGACCTGACCTCTACCTTCTCTAATAAAGGAACGCTGTAGTCTAATGACGATAATTGATAGCTCTTCTCGCTTTTGAATTTTACATTATTTTCCTTGAATGCGGATTTCAATACTTTAGATATATCAGAATTTGATTGTGCAAATGATCCAAAAGATGTGAGTATTAAGACTGCTGCTAATATTGTATAGTTCAAACTTTGTTTCATAGTCATTCTAGTTCTTAAGAGCTTGGGCCTGGTTCATTATTTCAGTCTTATAATGCGTTTTTAGTATTACTTTTTCATTCTGTAGAAATGGATTCTGTGGAGGTATCCGAATTTCTATCTCTCTGCCATAGGTAGTATAGTTTGGGTTCTTTCTCAACCTACTTGGGATCTCAATAATTCTAGACCCCATACCACTTACTACTCCTGTTATTGACAATTCAGAATGACTTACAGATTGTACTTTGATAGAATCCCATGTTTCTATATTTGGTATCATACGCTCCAACACGTAGCCTTTTACATGTGTGGGAACTTCTTCGTATATCGTTAGATATGGAGAGAAGGCTGGGATGTTTTCTCCTATTTTGCAAAGTATTGACCCTACTACTCCATCATTTGGTGCAGTTATATTTAGATTACTTTCTTCCTCATTGACGAACTCCAAATTGTTTCCGAGTTTAGCAACTTGAATCTTTATTGGATTATCTTCATTCATCAGTTCCTTTTGGATTTTGCGAATTTCACTATTGTAAATATTCATACTAAGTCTTAAATCTTCCTTCAATCCTTCCAGCTGAATTTTACGAGGGTTGCTACCATTATGATCTTTTACCTGATCTATACTTTCTATATCCTTGATTAAAGTTTGATTGATTTTCATCTCTGATTCTAGTTTACTGATGGCATTCTCCAACTTATTTTTTTGCTCTATTTTCTGAGCTCTAAGTGTCCGTAACGAGTTTTTTAGCCCTGACTCCCATAGATGGTATTGAGATTCCAACTTCGATATGTCATGATTTATATCGCTTTGCGAAACTGCAATACTGGAACGTGTGACTTGGATCAGAATATCTCCTTTCGATACTCTTTGGCCTGGTGAAATATTTATACTCTTTACCTTTGCAGAATTCTCTAGGTTAATATTAATCTCATGATTATTAGCAAATCCATAAAAGACCATTACCTCCGCATAGTGATTCCAATTAAAGGCTGCGATGTATACCAGTACAATAGAAAAAACCAAAGTGAGAAGATTCATTTTTTTCATTTTATACATTTTCACTTATGTTTTCAAATGTCAACTTTACTTGAGAAGTGTTGACATCTTGTACTAGAGCTTGATGCAGACTCTTACATGCATTCAGATTTTTAAATCGGACCTCGTAATCGAAATAGATTTCTCCAGAAGCGCCTCGATTATTGCTTGTATCTTCTGTTGCCTGATCTGTGCTCACTTTTCTTTGTTTTCCAATTTGGAATTTAATTTGACGAAAATTATCAGAGTGTTGACTTATGATCGATTCAGTAAGATCCAAATTGTATTCGAGAGGAGTGGAGAATTTCAATAAGCCAAGTAGCGCATTGGATTTACTCAATGGACTATATCTCAGAACATAAGCAATCACACAAAACCCAACAGTCCCAGTTAATGCTATCACATAGGCATACACACCACATGCAATACCAGATGCCAATGCAGCAAATGTGAATACCATATTTCGAGGGGTCTTTAAGGTGACTCTGTATCTTATTATAGCTAAAGCACCGAGCATCCCCAATCCTCTGGCAAGGCTATCTCCTATCGCTTGCATTACAGTCGCTGATACGATCGACACCAATATTAAAGACTGGAGAAATTCTACTGGAACAACTACGTACCTACTAGTCTTACTATGAGCATAAGCAATCAATGATGAGAGTAAAAAAGAAAGTAGAACAGTATAGAAAATGGTATAGAACGCTGGAAATTCAGTACTACTTTCGAGAGCTAAATAATCTAACATGTTGTCTTTTTGGTGAAGAATATCTTCTTCAAAATTAGGTTAAGACACTGTTATATTTTTAGTCATTTTACTGAATCCGATTGTACCCAATATGAACCAAGTCTCATACCGTCTGAAGCATGTATAATTGAAACTGAACCATTTTAGATAGGAATATTCAGAAAGAAAAAACGGTCGCAGAATATTTTAATCTGCGACCGTTCTGTTCTTATCCTATATAGTCAAAATTACTGCCTCACACCCATAGCACGATACAAATTATCATTCGTTTCAATACTTATAAAGTAAACTCCAGGAGCTCCTTCTATCGAAATGCTATGTGTGGTCTGGAGCATCTCTGTCACTAAATGAATCACCTGTCCGCTACTATTGCTGACTTTAATCTTAGCTTCTTTTCCTACATCGTTGAATTCGAATCCTTCTATATAAACCTCGCCTAGAGATAAAGATGGGTTAGGAAAGAGGTTCAATGATTTATAATATTCTATCTCAGTCACAAAGGTTGTACCTACGTCTATTTTTTTACAAATAGTTTTACTACAGGAGTTGGATTCCTCTTGTACAAAAAGACAAATGTTGTACTCTCCTAAAGTGGCAAACGTATGTGAAGGATTTTGTTCGGTGCTAGTATTTCCATCTCCAAATCCCCATAGCCAACTATCTGGTGTTCCTGAAGTAAGATCCGAAAATTCTACGGTGAGACTTTCTCCATCTTTGGTTACTGAAAAGTCAGGACTTAGAGCCAAGCATGGATCAGTTAAGTCTATCATTTCGCAATAATTAGCAACACAACTATCAGAACTGATCTGTATACAAACGGTATAGACACCTAAGTCATAAATATGATCTACACTATCGACCGACATAGAGATATCTCCGTCTCCAAATGTCCAGAGTATATCAGTATCTGGATCTTCATAGTCTGAAGTATTTACAAAAGTGAATTCAAGATCATTTCGCTCATATGTAAATCCTGCAATACACACTTCATCTGAAAATCTGACCTTATCACAGAACGTGGATTCACAATCTTGATCATCTACTACTGTAAGGCAAACTTCATATACAATAGGATCCGCATAAGTATGACTAGGATTAGCAATAGTGCTATTCGCACCATCCCCAAAATCCCAAGACCAAGAGACAATGTTACCGTTGCTTATATCAGTAAAATCTACCTCCATCGTTGCAAAGTCAATATCATATGTATAGTCTGCCACTACATCAAAACATGGATCATTACAGTTGACACCGGGTATAGTGATTAATGTAGAACAATCACTGTCAGACTGATCGATAATTTCTAAATCTAGCACAGTATTATCTGCAGGTAACTGAAGAATGAATGTGTTCTCTGGCATTCCACTATAGCTTGCTCCAGAAATCTCGACGTTTCCATTTAAGAGCACATCGTAAGACCCTGTGAGTCTACTTGCTGTAAAGGTAAAGCTACCAGTCACCTCTCCATCATCACAAGGATCTACCACAGTGATATTGCCAGCCATACCTATACCACCAGGACCTCCATGAGGAATACAGTAATACGGATGTTCTCCTACTTCCTCTAAAATCAGAATCCATTGATCACCCTCTTGTAACAGACCAGAATTAAATTGTGATGCACCTGTGGTAACATCAGAAGTTACAGTATGTGGTATTTCACCCGTCCAATCGAATAAGATCGTATCACCGACTTCTACTTCTATATCTAAAGGCAAGTAGTCGAAGTCTCTAACTTCTACAATATGTTTATTTGCTACGAGCTCATAAGTTACACCAGCTATTTCGCAATCGGTAGCACAATCTTCAGATTGATAAAATGCACTTGCTGCACAGATCGGATTGTCGTCGTCTTGGATGGTGACTATGTGTTCTAATCCATCTGCATTTAACAAGACAGATATTACATTTTCGCCTTGAGGATCGTCATAGGCATTTAGCCCTCCGATTAGTGAGCCATCAACGAATAGTTTGTACCCTTGTGCACTTCCGCCATTTGCATCAAATCGAATATTAACTTCTTGTGTACCATCTTGACACTGTGGTAATACATTGATTACTCCAGACTGTCCAATCCCTCCAGGTCCTCCATGTGGTATACAATAATAAGGATGTTCCCCAGGAGTATTGATGACAATGTCAAATGTATCACCTAATGACAACAAACCACTATCCCATACATCTGCACCAGTCAAAGCATCAGATGTAGAAGTGTGAGGTATATCTCCAGTCCAAATAAATCGAACTGTTTCTCCAGCTCTTATTGTAATCTCTAGAGGTAAAAAGTCGAAATCTCTTACTTCAACTTCATGGATGACTCCAGCTCCTACATTAGCTGTCAAGTTTTCAATCGTACATCCTGCACCACAAGCTCCTGTGGTAACTGATGTTGTAAATGCACAGAAATCTGTCTCCAGATCTTGGAATGTCACAAGGTAGGTCATCTCATCACCTGGTAAGCTCATTAAA
>CALBEE010000188.1 GCA_937927575.1 uncultured Saprospiraceae bacterium
ATGCACATGTAGTTGTACCTGAGGTAGTTGCACCCATTGTCAAGGTCTCAACTCCACAATCATCACCCAGTGGAGTGAGTGAAGCCGTAATATCTAAACTAAAAGTACCACCTAATCCAGCGCCACCAGTAGCTTCACCCACTGCGACCCAATAAGTGGTACCAGGTGAAACTGTGAATGTAGCATTACCTGTATCGTCACATCCTACTTCATTGAGAGCCGTACAACCGCCGTCATAGAGTCCAACTTGTGGAGTAATAGCAGAACCATTCGTTTGTATTGTTATCTCTTCTGCATTTGCGTCAGTAGTAAATGTATACCAAAGTATTTCTCCTGATCCTAAATCGAGACATAAGCCAGGATTAGATAAAGGACAAGATGTAGATAAATCTCCTGTTATATTATTGGCTTCACAGTTGGTGATAAGAACTCCACCAGCCACTACTCCATCAGGATCTGCATCCGCACAAATCGAATTTGCTGCTGGAGAGACTGTTATTGGATTTATGAATTCGAATTCGATATCTCCTTCATTTCCACTATCTGTAGAATAGCCTAAGATATAATCTACGCCACCTTCGAGGTACATACAACCCACCTCAGTAGCCACTGCAGGATCAAAAGGTCCTTGATATAAAGAAGTAGAAGTCGTAAAATCACAATCCTGACTTATCGATATATTCCAGTCTCCTATATTGGCACCTATTACATTAATCGAAAAGAAGCCATCACCACTAGACCAGGTAAATGCTGTATAACCAGATATAGTCTGACCGAATGCCCCTACGATATAATCGGGTTCTTCATTGTAACCAGTAGTGTTATCGGTAACGATCGTACCAGTATTAACGCCCATAATACCGCCTAAGGCAGTAGCACAGTCATCATCTGTTTGCGCAACTAGATTAATAGATAGAAATAGTAAGAGTAAGTGTAAATAATTTCTCATCACTTGTGTTAAATAAGGTTAATAGAAACCACGATAGGTAGTGCCTAAATAAATTTCTTCAATACGTAAATACAATTTTTGACAATACAATATTGTAAAGTCAGCTATTCGCTATAATGGTGAGCCGCCTTATCTGAAAGGCCTTTAAAAACGCAGATGTCTAATAGAAATAACTAGTCGTAATTCTGTGGTTTTAGATTTTTTCGGTATCAACAGAAATGGGAGTTTCTGTTGCTATCATTCGTAAAATGTACTGCAATATAGTATTAAATGTAAGAAATCAGTCTTTTGACGGCAAAAAAATGATTCTTGAGTTAGGGGTGGTTGAGATTAAGTATAAGTTTAAGTTTAAGATGAAGAGTAAATTTTTAAATCCTAGGCTAAGGCTAAGAACTATAAGTAAATTTGAATAAACAAGCTAGAACTTAAAAATTAAACTAGAATGGAAAGTAAATATGAGCAGAGTTATAAAAAAATTGATTACACTAATCATTTTACCATTCAAGAATGTGAATCTTGCACTTTCACCCATTGTAATTTCGAAAAAGTAAAATTAGATGCCGCCAAATTTATCGATTGTACTTTTAAGGAATGCAACTTGAGTTCAGCAAGTATGCAAATGACTGCATTACGAAATGTAACATTTATTAACTGCAAGATGATAGGGATACATTTTCACAGCTGTAACGCTTTCGGTCTAGAAATAACTTTTAATAATTGCAACCTGGATTATTGTACTTTCACAGAAATGGATTTAAGAAAGGTAAACTTCGATGGATGCCATATGCTAGAAGTAGATTTGAGTGGCGCCAATCTTAGTAAATCAAAAATCACTAATTGTAAACTGGTTAGGACTGCCTTCCAGAATACAGACCTACGCGAATGTGATATTACGGGTTCTATTGGATTTCAGATTAATCCTTATGAAAACAAGATTGCAAAAATGCGAATTTCGAGAACTGAGATAGAAGGCTTGCTCAATCAGTTTGATCTTAACTTAGAGTAATAAAATCGAAGCCAACTTGGTGAGTCATTCATTCATAATATGTTAGCTTTGGATAAAATCGTAGTATGAACAAAATATTAGCAGCGCTTAACTTCCTTACGGTTATAGCTATCATTTATTGGAATTATTATACCGCAGCGGTTGGATATAACGGCAATGACATTGGTGAATTGAGCAATAAATATGGAAACCTATTTACTCCTGCTTCCTATGCATTTTCAATCTGGGGATTGATCTTTCTAGGGCTTATCCTATTGACGAGCTATATGATATGGAGCGCATGGAAAAACGAAACAGACGATAGATGGATGGCCAAAGCAGGATGGAGCTTACTCATCGCAAATATTTGTAATGGTCTTTGGACGTATGTATGGTTGATGGAATTGACTGGCATCAGTGTCCTTGTCATGCTATGCATTTTAATATCATTACTTTATACACTGAATACCATAATCAAAACTGCAGCCTCAAAATGGTTGGCTAAAGTCCCTATTGGTATCTACACAGGTTGGATCTCCGTGGCTACTATCGCAAATATGGCTGCCCATCTTAACAAAACAGATTGGCATCCTCTATTAGGAGAAATCAACTGGACAATAACAATGATTGTAATTGCCACTTTTATTAATATCTATGTTGTGAGATGGAAAAGAGTTAGATCTTATGGCGCAATCGGAATTTGGGCATTAGTGGCTGTATCCTTAAGGCATTGGGATCTATTACCCATTGTTCAATGGACGGCATTAATCGGTGCATTTGCAATAGGTATTACTATATTAGAATCATTTTTACCATCATCTAAAAAGGCATAATCATTAACTATCTCATTGCATTCTTAGCGGCTACCATTTTGGGCATGTCTAAGGCTGGTCTTAAAGGAATGGGTATTCTAATCGTCACATTAATGGCATTAGTATACGAAGCAAAGGCATCGACCGGTATATTATTACCATTGCTCATTACTGCAGACATCATCGCGGTAGTATATTATCGCAGGTCCGTAAGATGGGAGTACCTTTGGAGGTTTCTTCCATGGATGGTCATGGGAGTGCTAGTCGGAGTTTTTGTAGGAAAGGATCTTCCTGAAGATTTATTCAAAAAAGGTATGGCGGCGATTATACTTCTAAGCGTAGTAATCATGTTTGCTTGGGAAAGATATGATAAAAGTAAAGTTCCGGATCAAATGTGGTTTGCGGGTACGATGGGATTTGCTGCCGGATTTACTACTATGATTGGCAATCTTGCTGGAGCATTTTCGAATATCTTTTTTTTAGCTAGCCGCATACCTAAAGTAGAATTTATTGGTACTGCTGCCTGGCTATTTTTCTTTATCAATTTATTCAAACTTCCTTTTCACATTTGGAGTTGGCAGACTATTGATCCGGCTACACTATGGATAGATCTAACCTTGTTGCCAGGAATATTTATTGGCTTTTTTATAGGTTTGAAAGTTGTAGATAAATTCAAAGAAAATCAGTTTAGGAAATTCATACTTTTGATGACAGCTATTGGTGCGGTAGTTATGCTTATTCGATAGTCTTGAGTCGAATGTATTTTCACTAAAAGATATCAACTACATTGAACAAAAAGTAAGATTACGTAAATACAAATAGGTAATTATACGCACAAATTTCACGGATATTTAATTCAACTTTACGGTAATGATCTGAATAGCTAATCCTTCTATATCACATCTACCCTTTTACTATTATTTGTAGTCAGATAAGCTACACGTTGTTAGCCAAAACTTTGATGCTGAAACGCATCGAAGAATATTATATAACCTCAAATACAAGTAAAATGAGTTTTTCAATTAAACCTTCCATAGGAGTGGCTCGACTTGGCAATAGTCCTGGGCAATTCTGTTTGTCTCCAGATCAAATTGGTGGACTGCCGTACGAAGCTGATGCATATGGAAATCAATTAGAATCCATCGAAAATTTTAAAGATGCTGCAGGTCGTGTCAGAAGACAAGGACAGCCATTTAAAGTCTATGATGACGAAGGAAATGAATTGACATTAGATTCGCCGAATGTAGTTTCGATGGAATGGTCTGTCCATCTTGCCAACAAAAAAGCCGCTTGGTATAATTACAGTGAATTACAAGGAAACATGCTTTATGGTCGAGAAAACGGTTATGAAGTTCAGGGTGTACCTCTAAGAAATCCCAATGTTACCCAACTATCAGACCGGCAGCAATTAATTATAGATCCGGGTCCTAGAACTGTATCAGGTGCATGTCAATCTGCAGAGTTTGATCAAGCATCTGCACCATCAGATTATGATCGAGTGAGTTTTCCACCATCAACTGTCGAATACGGTACAGCTATTCAAACACTTGGTAGTCTTAGAACAGACTCTTCAGGTCGTTTAATAGTATTAGGTGGTTATGGAAATGCAGGTGGAAACGAACCACTCACAAGCTATGGTGGATCTAATACATGGCATGATGATATATCGGATGGTCCAGTATATTGTACAGTCACTTTTAATGATGGTACTTCTCCTGTAAATTTACAAGCATGGTGCATCGTTGGATCTCCAGATTTTGCTCCAGAGATAGTCAACATCTCAAATCTTAGTGATACGATGCTGGATGTAGGCGTACGATGTTTTGATCTCGTTCCTGAGCTATGTAGAGGAGGAACCTTCAATCCTAATTATCGCGCTAATTTCCAAAGAGACATTCTTCCTATCATTAATCGAATCGGCCGATATCAATGGGTAGCCAATGTACAATCAATGGCAGCCTTTGCTTCAAATATATTTGACTTTAGTGATAATAGTCAACAAAATGAAGCACGACGTCAAGGGTACTTCTCATACTTTAGACGGCCTGATGATAAATCCAATCCATCCAATGATCAGCCTCAGCAAATATTAAATTTGAGTGATGATGAAAATTACTTTCCAATGATGCCATTAAACTCTGGAAGTAATTCGGTAAGCAATGATATTATAGTCAAATTTTTAAGTCTTAATGAAACACAATATTTCTTATTAGGTCAATGGGCTAATGGCTTATTTGATAGTGATCCCAATTATGATGATTTTCCGATCAGTTCTATGGATCAAGCTGCTGTAGGAAATTGTGTAGGTCTTCCTATGTGTCCAGGAATAGAAGTGACATGGAGTGTTCAAAATCCAACTATTTATTCTTCGCCATATGTGATATTTGATCAAGTAGGTAAAGGTGGTTATAATAGTTCTGGATTACACCCTTCAAGAGATGAATGTTATGGTGGCGGATGTGAGCCTGGTGATCTTACCAAAAGAATGGCATGTCCGTGGCAAGCTGATTTCTTTCAATGTACTATCCAGTATATTAATTTCACTAATCCTGATGTCAATAAAACTGATGGAGATAATCCAGTTCCGCTACCTCCAACTTATTATAGTTATTGGTGGCCACCACAAAGTCCATGGGACGTGCTTACTGGAGAAATTACTATTGCTGGACAGGCTGAAAATCATATGCCCGCTGGTCAACAAATGAATTATGCCAGAGGGATCAATAGTTTTGTGCAAATGGTAGAACATTGGTCGGCATTAGCATTCATCAAAGATAATAACGCAGGATTTCCAGGGTATCCATACTTTACAGAAACAGAGCGAAACAACGATCTCTTTACTTTCCAAGATGTACCTGTGGGTCAAATAAGTGGTAATTCTGATGATGATGAAACACACATACCGGTATTCTTTATCGAGCAGAGTACAGATAAAATTAAGGCAAAAGGTGATAAAGCAGGCTTGATGCTAGATTATCTAGAAGAGAGAGCGTTTAAACCAATAGCCGTGCGTGAAGAAGGGCTACCTGTACCAAAATCTGGAACACGTAGAAGATAACTCATGTCCAAAATACACACACTAGAATCAGATGTAGTAATCGTCGGTGGAGGTCCAGCAGGGACCTCTGCGGCGATTAGTTTACTACTCTACACGGATCTCAAAGTAGCACTTGTTGAAAGTTCGAATCTTGACAATCTTAAGGTCGGTGAACATGTATCGGCAAGCATATTTGATCTTACTGATTACCTCGGTATAGAGAGAGAAAATCTTCTCAACCAATTTTCTATTCCTTCATATGGGAGCACCTCATATTGGGGTTCTCATTTGCCTTCAAAAAATGAATCTATATTAAACTATGAAGGCCAAAGTTATCAGCTAGATAGAAAAAAATTCGATTTACATCTAATCAAAAAAGTGGCAGATCTAGGAGGCATAGTACTACCACGAACTACATGCACGATATTTAACCAAGATCCTAATAATCATTGGACTATATCGGCCACGCATAAGCTAGAAGGTGAAATGAGTATTAGAACAAAATATCTAATCGATGCTACAGGCAGGAAAAGTAGTGTAAGCAGAAAACTTGGAATCCAATCCAAAAAGATTGACAAATTAATAGGCGTTGGTACTTTTTTGACTTCTTCTTCTGAGAATCATAAAAATTGTCATCAACAGATGATAGAAACCACAGAACTGGGCTGGTGGTATACTAGCACTCTTCCTAATAATACCATTGCCGCAACATTATTTACTGATGCCGATATTGTTTCTAAAATGAAACTAAATGAACCTCAAAAATGGAATGAAGCATTGGCGTCAACTAAGCATGTGATTGGCAAGCTATCTGGGATGCATTCCAAATCAGAAAAATTATATATTCGTGATGCATCATCCCAAATAAATGATTGTTCAGATTATAGTCATTTTATAGCCATTGGCGATGCAGCTATTTCCTTTGACCCTATATCTTCTATGGGCATTGGATTCGCAATGACTTCTGCTTGTCATGCAGCTAGTCTCGTGAATCATCAGATTAAAAATGAAAATTGCCATACAACAAGTCAGTTTCAAAATGACTTGAATCAACATTTCAATAGCTATCTTAATACTCGCAAAAAGTATTATGGACAAGAAAAAAGATGGCAAGAATCTTCTTTTTGGTCGAGAAGAATTTAAACAAACTACATATCTGATGAGTTAGGTTAAGGAAGACTATATTTGCTGACCAAAAGTTTCTATGTCACAAGGAATTCGATACATACTATTTGCCACTCTAGCCTTTGCGGTTATGAATGCTATGGCCAAAGAACTATCCGATTTCCATCCCTTACAAGTTGTCTTTTTTAGAGCCATTGGCACTTGGGTATTTATATTTCCATTTATGCTGTATCATAAGATTGATATTAAAGGAAAGAACGTAAAGCCTTTGCTAGCAAGAGGTATTATAGGTGTGCTTTCCTTAGTATGTTTTTTCATAGCGGTGCAACGTATACCTTTAGGATCTGCAATTTCCATACGATATCTAGGTCCTATATTTGGTGCGGCCCTCGCCTACTACTACCTCAAAGAAAAAGTGAATTGGATGCAGTGGTTAAGTTTTGCAGTTGCATTTTCTGGAGTAATAGTGCTCAAAGGATTTGATATTAGAATTGACTACATCAGTTTGGTTTTATTATTGGTTTCTGCACTCTTAGTGGGAGGAGTATTTGTACTGCTGCGATACCTAAGTGACAAAGAGCATTTCCTAACTATCATCAATTATTTTATGGTATGTTCCTTAGTTCTGAGTCTTTGCTTCGTTCAATACTGGAGAATGCCAATAGGCAATGAATGGATCTCTGTATTAGGCATTGGTACGACAGGTCTTATCGGTCAAATTTATATGACTCGAGCATTTCAATCAGAAGAGACAAGTGTATTAGCTCCGTTCAAATATATGGAGTTAATATATGCTATGATTGTAGGGTATTTCTTCTTCGGAGAGACCTACGAATTAATGCCATTAATGGGAATCATTCTCATTATAGGAGGGATGCTAACCAATTTATGGGCTAAAGGAAAAAATATATCATGATCACAAGAAGAGAATCCATAAAAGCATTACGTCCTGATATTCATAGTATTGTATTATCAGACACAATGACCGAGGTTGAACGTTTTCAAAATGAAGTATTGCGTCCTATTCTAAAATATCAACATGATATAATTATAGCATATATCAACATCAAAGCGAATCTACGTAATGCCAAATACGAATCTTTAATCTCAATTGAAAAAGAACGCTTCTTAGACAAAGTGATTCTTACCAATCCTAAAATTAAACAAGAACTACACGGAATGATACTTGGTCAATTTACAAAAGAGGAATTGAAATCTTACTTTAGTTTTGAAAATGAAATAAAACGTAGAATCAATACCATGATGCGTGAAAGAATCGTTAGTGCTTTGTAAATAGACGCACTTTTCATGAAATCAATTTTTGCCTTCCTTATTTTATCTATACTGTATTCTTGCGATTATCCAAAGTATTACTTCGATGCCCCAGTTTTATGCGAAGGAAAGATACAGATGCATTATGATAGAGAAAAATATTTTATAGGTGAGGTCAATCGAATTCTCAGTAAAAGTCAACCGTCCGATTTCAGGTATTACTTTAAGACTTTTTTGATTGAAGATGGCAATGATTATATGCTTGTAAATTTTAGGAATGACGATGTCTGTATGGATGTAAAAATGCGTGTCGAAAAATTGGGTAAACTGGAAGGCATGAAAAGAACTAATGGTACTTCTTACCCCAATGAACTTCATGAATTAGAATGGACCACCCGACTCAATACTGGATTATTAGAGGTATACTATAAAGATATACATGATATTATTGACTAAGAAATTTAAAATTTCTCAAATCGTTCTAGGAATATTTTTTCATATTATGTGTGTTGTTCCAATAAAAGGACAAACTCTTCTGCATTCTCATAATGATTATCAACGGCAATTCCCTTTGCATGATGCGATTCGTTTGGATTATGACATTATTGAAGTAGACGTTTTTCTGAGAAATGATACTCTGGTCGTATGTCATGATAAAAAAAAGGTACTTCATGCTCCTACATTGTTCGACGTATATATTTCAAAACTAGTTAACTATAATCTCGATCAACTAGAAGGAAAGATAATTATGTTGGATATCAAAGAATACTCGGATGGTATAATTACAGCAATAATTAATTTACAGAAAAGAAATATTACCATTTTCAAACATGTATCCATATTACTTTCTGGCAATTTTGATAGAATGGGAACACTAAATAAAATTCAAAACACTAATATTTTTCTTGATGGTAGATTCAACGATATAAAATCACAATTCACTATTAGCACAATCCCAATTATCAGTCTAAACATTAAGGACTTTGTTAATTGGAACGGAAGATATAGAATAAAAAGAAAGGAAGCATTACGCTTAAAATCCATAATAGATGAGGTACATGCAAGCGGGAAAAAGATCAGATTTTGGAATACATATGATCATCCTCAAACATGGAATATACTGAAAGCATTAGGAGTTGATATTATTGGAGTGGATAATTTAGAACTAATGGCAAGCTACTATAATCTATCTACTGATTAACAATATCCGGATCGCCCATTTTACCTGATCTATAATTCTTAATACAGCGGTTAATTTCCTCTTCATTATTCATAACGAAAGGGCCATAGGAATATACAACTTCATCAAGTGGTTGACCTCCTAACACGAAAAATTCTGCACCTTGATGA
>CALBEE010000189.1 GCA_937927575.1 uncultured Saprospiraceae bacterium
TATCATCTATTATGATACTACAAAGGTCGTTATTATTTCTATACTATAGGTATTATCAAATGATTACGTATATAAAAACTATGTGTAATCTAATGGAGTAGTTACCTTTGAGGAGAAATCATTTTCCTGATAGAAAACGTCAAAGGACCTTGTACAGATATATACTAAAACCCATTTTATTCAGATTCGTTCCTGAGAAAGCACATAATATTACCGTCGGTTTATTTAAAACCCTTCTTTCTATACCTGGCGGTGCTTGGATTACTCGAAAAATGTTTGGATATGAGTCTAAAAACTCCTCCGTAACCATTGACGGATTGACTTTTCCTAATCCTGTAGGTCTAGCGGCTGGATTCGATAAAGATGGAAAATACTATCACGATATGAGCAAATTGGGCTTTGGTTTTGTAGAAATAGGTACCGTGACTCCATTGCCTCAAGGAGGAAATCCTCAGCCGAGATTGTTCAGAGTACCTGCAGATAAAGGTATTATCAATAGAATGGGATTCAACAATGATGGTGTTGATGCTATGGTTGAGAGAATTAAAAAATTTGGTAAACCAGACAATTGTATTCTTGGAGGAAACATTGGTAAGAACAAAGTAACTCCCAATGAAAAGGCTGTCGATGACTATATTATTTGCTTTGAAAAACTGTATGATTTGGTAGACTACTTCGTGGTAAATGTTAGCTCTCCAAATACACCAGGCCTAAGAGAGCTCCAAGACAAGAAGCCATTATCAATTATTTTGAATGCGCTGACTAAGAGAAATAAAGATAAAAAGCCTCTTTTTTTAAAGATAGCACCAGACCTTACAGAAGGACAATTAAATGATATCATTGAACTTGTAGAAGAAACAGGAATCACTGGATTAATAGCGACAAACACAACGATCAGTAGAGAAGGATTAGCTACCAAAACGGCGAAGATTGAATCGATTGGCAATGGAGGGCTAAGTGGAGCACCACTCACCAATCGAGCGACAGAAGTGATTAAATATTTACATGATAAAAGTAATGGTGCATTTCCAATCATTGGTGTTGGAGGAATTTGTAATGGTCAAGATGCAGTAGATAAAATCAAAGCTGGAGCCTCGCTGGTTCAGATATATTCTGGCTTAATTTATAGTGGTCCAGAATTAGTTAAAGAATCTAAGAAAGCTATCGCAGCGATGTGATATTATGTATCGTTCTATTTTTTTTACAAATCAGAAAAATAAAATTTTAAAATGTTTAAGAATTTAATCTTCATAATTGTTGCATTACTATGTTTTATGGGCTGTGGTGAAGATGCAGTTATGGATCCTTGTACTACGATTAATTGTGGAGAGAATGCTATATGTTTGGATGGAAACTGTGATTGTAATGATGGGTACTATGGAACTTTTTGTGACTCTTTAATTCAGGATAAATTCTTAGGTGATTGGTCGGGAATTGATTGTGAAAATGAAAACTTCAATGTTACTTTTCGAGAAGGAAATAATATACTAAACCTCATTTTAGAAAATGATTACCAAATTGAAATAATAGATGAGAATAGCTTCAACATAATTGATTTAGAGTTCACGATTCTAGACAAATTATACGTTTCAGGAGGCTTTGGAAAGCTTCTAGAAGATGGTCTTTTGGAGTTTACCGCAACACTAAGTGAAAACGGAGTAGCATTCCCTCCATGTGTTATCTTTATGACGAAAGATTAATTCTATATAGTAGATGATTTTATCTCAAAATAGTTTGAATAATAGGTAGAGATTTTGGTTCTCTAAAATTCTCTATATGCAAGCGATAAAATTTTATTATATCTTTTAGGAGTTCGTCTCTCATGATTTTTGGAATTCGAATATATTCTAATTGTGTCATATCCGCTGCAAGTAATTGTCTGATAAAAATGGAACGATCCACTGGAAGCAAGTATTTGGAAGTGCTGCTGATATGTACGAAACTTCCATCTAATAGATCGAATTGCGTTCTTTCTATTTCATCAAAATCATTGTTGGGTTCGAAGCCTAAAAATCGACTCAATCCAAGTAAATACATTAAGTGAAAGCAAGACAATTGGTGTTCACAATTATCTAGGTATTTATACCATCCAGTGATGTAATCAAATAGCTCTTCATTAGGTTCCTTTTCTTGAATACAATCTCTTGTCATTTCCAATAAAAAAATTCCTAACGAAGATTTTATTACGTCACTTGTGATATTTTTATAATTATAATCGAGATGTATTTCTTTAACTCTCGCGAGTTTGCCATTCTCCTTGTCATATGCAACTAAATGCACTATGTTCATATGATCAATAAGTGCTGCAGATACTTTTGCCTTGGCTTTTCTTACACCACTAAATATGAAGGATCTAATTCCTTTTTCTCTAGTAAATATATCGACTATTAAGCTCGTTTCTGAGTATTTAATTTTACGAAATATTATTCCAGAGGATTGGAAAGTTTTCAAGAGAGTTAGATTTTATTTTAATGATTGCGCGAATTCTTTAGCAAAATAAGTGATCACTAAATCCGCTCCAGCTCTTCGAATACTTAATAGAGTTTCAGGAACCATTTTTTCTCTGTCGAGCCATCCATTTTCACATGCTGCGTATAACATTGCACATTCACCACTTACATGATAAGCCACGGTAGGTACATCAAAAGTGGTTTTTAATTCTCGAATAACATCAAGGTAATGTAATGCTGGTTTAATCATAATAAAGTCGGCCCCTTCTTCTACATCTAATTGTGCTTCTATGATTGCTTCATTCACATTAGAAGGGTCCATTTGATATGTTTTTTTATCTCCAGCTTTGGGAGCAGAATCTAAGGCATCTCTAAAAGGTCCGTACAATGCACTTGCATATTTGGCCGTATAAGACATGATAGAGGTATCAGTAAATCCAGCATCATCTAAGGCCATACGTATAGCGACAACTCTTCCATCCATCATATCAGATGGTCCGATCATATCAAAACCAGCTTTGGCTTGAGCTACAGCCATTTTTGCTAGAATCGGAAGCGTCTCATCATTTAAAATCTTACCGTCTTTTACCAAACCATCATGCCCATCAGAGCTGTAAGGATCCATCGCAACATCACTTATGAGACAAGCTTGAGGATACTTTTCCTTGATTTTAGTAGCTGCTTCTAAGTAGAAATTATCAGGATCGTGGCTGTAGGTAGCGGTTTTATCTTTTAATTCTTCTGGAATAGCTGGAAAAATCATGAATTTGTCAATTCCTAGATTCAAACACTCACCGATTTCTTCTAGTAATGTATCCATACTCCATCTATAAGCCATGGGCAATGAAGGAATTTGTTCCTTAATACCCGTTCCAGTCACTAAAAACAAAGGCATGATCATGTGTTGAACGCCAATATGAGTTTCAGCTATTGCTGATCTAATGGCTGCTGATTTTCTATTTCTTCTGGGTCTTCTTAGCATTTTCCTTTTTTTCATTGATAGGTACCGGATCTATACCCGAAGATCCCCAAGGATGACAACGTCCAATACGCCTTAATCCAAGCCATGTACCTCGTATTATTCCCCACTCAAGGATAGCACCAGCCATATAATGAGAACATGTAGGCTGATATCTACAAGTGGGGCCTAATATCGGAGATATCATCTTTTGGTATACCCTTATTGGAAATATATATATAGTCTTCAGTATAGACATAGAACAAATATATGTGATTACTTCTCTATAGATGTATCTGTACTGTCATTATACGATGGATAAGCTATCATAATCACATAATTATCAAATCTGATTATCAACGAACTACACCATAATTTACGATATTTGTGGGCTCTAACAGACTTTTAATATGATCAAGAATATATTGATAGCATTTGTAGTCATTTTTGCAGTTGCATGTACAAGTGACACCAAAGTGAATAACCAGGAAGTGGATACATCAGAAGTAGCCCTTTTCGAAGAATTGCCGTCATCCGTTTCAGGAGTGGATTTTTCTAATATCATTACAGAATCTCCAGAATTTAACTATATCCAATATGACGTTATCTTCAATGGTGGAGGAGTAGCATTAGCGGATTTTAATAATGATGGTCTTGTAGATATTTATTTTACAGGTAATCAGGTTAGGGACGCACTTTATCTCAATAAAGGAGATATGAAATTTGAAGATGTGAGCCAAGCAGCAGGAATCACAAAAAATCCATTGTGGTCTTCAAGTGTAAGCGTAGGAGATGTCAACGGAGATGGTTTTGTTGATATTTATGTTTGTAAATATTTGATGCCAAAAGAAGAATATCGAAAGAATGTGCTTTATATCAATAATGGCGACATGACGTTTACAGATAAAGCAGATGAGTATGGTGTGGCTGATATGGGCTATTCTACTTCGGCTACTTTTTTTGATATGGATAAAGATGGTGACTTAGATCTTTATGTAGGAAATCAAATGCCGGCATCAAGGTATCTTAAAAAGAAATCAGCAGCTGTAAATTATGCGTATACGGATAATCTTTATCGCAATGAATCGAATGGAAAATTCACCAAAGTAACAGAGCAAGCAGGAGTTAAAAACTTTGCCGCAGCACTTAGTACAACGGCTAGTGATTTGAATGGAGATGGTCTAGTAGATTTATACGTTGCTAATGATTATGAAGAGCCTGACTTTTTCTATATCAATAGAGGAAACGGAACCTTTGCCGATGCGGCACATTTATCATTGAAGCATATGAGTAATTTTAGTATGGGAGTTGATATTGCGGACTTCAATAATGATAGTTACTTAGATATGTTTTCATCCGATATGGTTGCTTCAGACAATTACAGAAGCAAAACTAATATGAGCGGTATGAATCCTACCAAGTTTTGGAAACTAGTAGATGCGGGTTATCATCATCAATACATGTTTAATGCGCTTCAACTTAATAACGGTAACGGTTCCTTTTCTGAAATTGCCCAGATGGCTGGAGTGTCGAATACAGATTGGAGTTGGACCGCACTATTTGCAGATTTAGACTTAGATGGTCATAAAGATCTTATAGTGACTAATGGATTATTCCGAGATGTACGTAACAAAGATTATATCCATGAGATAGAGTATTTAGTAAAGCAGCATAATGCAGAAGCTGGAAAACTTAGCAATGAAGAAATAAATAAGAATGTATATGAGTTAGCAATCGCAGCACCTTCACATAGATTGGCTAATGCTGCTTTTAGAAATAATGGTGATTTGACATTTACAGATGTTGCGAGTAAATGGAATTTGGATTTTGCAGGTTGGACACAAGGCGGAGCATACGCAGATTTAGATAATGATGGAGATTTAGATTTGGTGATGAATCATATGAATGATAAAAGTCAAGTCTACAAAAATACTGCACAAGAAAAAAGTATCAACAACTATCTTAAAATTTATGCTAAAAATAATGGGAAGATATCTCATGGAGCTAGAGTAGAAATAGAATATAATGGTGGAGAAAAACAATTGATTGAAATTACTCGTACCAGAGGCTTTTTATCTGCCAGCGAACCTGTTGCTCTTTTTGGCTTAGGTACTAAAGGTACTGTAGAAAAATTGACCGTAACCTATCCTGATGGAAAGCAAGTAATAAAAAATAATGTTGCCGCCAATCAAACTTTGAATATCGATTATGCTGAAAGTTCGATCTTAGCGAATGCTGATAAGAATCCGGTTATGTTTACAGATTTAAGTAACAACAAAATTTTTCCAATTTCGCACAATGAGAATGATTTTGATGATTACAAAAGAGAAATATTAATTCCTCATAAAATGTCAACGCTTGGTCCAGTAATGGCGACTGCAGATGTTGATGGAAATGGTACGCAAGATGTATTTTTTGGAGGAAGTGCTACTTTTGCTGGAGCTATATTTCCTATGAATAATCAAGGAGGATATTCCGCGCCCATTGAAGGATCTGAATTTCAGTTAGATAAAGATAGTGAAGATTTAGGAGCCACATTTTTTGATGTAGATGGCGATGGGGATCAAGATCTTTATGTCGTAAGTGGAGGAAATGAATATAGCGATGGAGATAAAAAATATAAAGATAGATTATACATTAATGACGGTAAAGGGGTTTTTACGAAGGACAAATCTTTTGTATCGACTACAGTAAGTGGATCAGCCGTTGCAGCAGCAGATTACGATGGTGATGGAGATATAGATGTATTTGTTGGAGGAAGGCAAGTGCCAGGATTTTATGGTTATGATGCGAGCAGTTCATTGTATGTAAATGAAGGCGGAAAATTATTTTTAGCCAAAGAACAAAATGAATTGTTCCATGAGATAGGTATGGTTACGGATGCGGTATGGACAGACTATGATCAAGATCAAGATTTAGATCTAATGATAGTAGGGGAGTGGATGCCTCTTACTATTTATAAAAATGATAATGGAAAGCTATCAAAATATGATGGAGACGAAGCATGGAAAAATACAAGTGGATGGTGGAACGATGTTGAAATCGCAGATATAGATGGTGATGGTGATGACGATTATATTGCTGGTAACTTAGGCCTTAATTTGAAATTCAAAGCTTCTAAAGATGAGCCGTTTAAATTGTTTACTAAAGATTTTGATGGGAATGGCACCCATGATGTTTATCTAGGGTATTATGATCAGGACGGAACTTTATATCCAGTTCGTGGTAGACAATGTTCTTCGGAGCAGATGCCCTTTATCAAAGAAAAATTTGAAGATTATGAAGCATTTGCAGTGGCATCCATAGAGGAAATCTTAGATGATAAAATGGAAGGTGCCGCACTCAAAGAAGTGCAAATGTTTGAAAGTGTATGGATAGAAAATCAAGGAGGAGGCAAACTTAAAATCCATAAATTACCCAATAAAGCTCAAATCGCACCAATCTTTACGATCGTACCAGATGATTATGATAATGATGGCGACGTAGATCTTTTCGTAGCTGGAAATTATCACAATCGTGAAGTAGAAACAACAAGGAGTGATGCTGGTACCGGATTGGTTTTGATTAATGATGGTAAGGGCAATTTCAATCCTATGTCTATAATGGAGTCTGGTGTATATGCCTCATTAGATGCAAGAGATGCTGTTCTTGTTAAAGCAGGACCTAATCAAAGGAAACTTCTTATCGTTGCGAATAATAATGGTCCAGCACAAGTGTTTGGATTAAATTAATGGAGGTATCGGTAGTCATACCGTTTTATAATTCAGAAGCCACTCTTGAGCGAGCTATAGACTCTGTCTTGGCTCAAGAAGATGTTGTACTTCAAATATTATTGATAGATAATAACAGCACAGATCGCTCTCCGGAAATTGCTTCTGTGTATAGGGATAAGCACGAACAAGTTTCTTTGCATAAAGAAAGGCAGCAAGGTGCTAATCATGCTCGTAATCTTGGATTGTCTTTGTCAACTAATGAATGGATTCAATACTTAGATGCAGACGATGCCTTATTACCTCAGAAAATTACAAATCAATTATCTATTCAGAATTTAGAAGAAATAGATGTCATATCAAGTCCTATAATTGAACAAACGACTCAAGGTAAAACAATACACTATGAAGTAGATGATATGGGCGACCTTTGGATTGCATTACTCCAAGGAAAAATTGGATGGACCTGTTCCAATCTTTGGCGTAAGTCCGCATTAGTAAATGTAGGAGGTTGGAACCTTGACTATACTTCGCATCAAGAGGTAGAGCTGATGTCAAGGTTAATCATGAAGAGAAACAATTTCTATTTTCATAACAAAGCAGAGTGTATAGTATATGAACAAGAATCGTCAATTTCTCATAGCACTCATTTTCCATTAACAGGCATTGCCTTAATGAAGCACTTACAATATTATTTTAAAACAAATGATATTTTTTCGGATGAAAGGAAGAAAGCGATTCATACTCAACTGTATCATAAATCTTTAATGGCGTTCAAAGCGGATT
>CALBEE010000190.1 GCA_937927575.1 uncultured Saprospiraceae bacterium
AGGATATTTTAAAGATGCGACACAAACTGATGCGACAGGAAGATATATTTTTGAAGGCGTGCCTAATCTCAATGGACTTTCACTATCAGTAGATGCGACTCGTATCAATACTGATTTTAATCCGACTGAAGGACTTACTTCTAGTTTTGCAACTGAATTGATAAATATTACTGAAGACTTAGAATACGTACAAGATTTTATCGATTATAGTACTGAGACCTTACCTGACGGAGTAGCGCAAGTTACAGCTGTGTCTGCAGAGTCCGATTATAACAATATGAATGTACAGATTCATTGGTCCATTAATAATACCAATTACGATGGATTCAAAATCTATCGTGGTGATAATGTTCTGGGTGAAGTAATGAATGGAAATGGATTTGTATTCATCGATAGTACTGCTTTTCCAGGTATCCAATTTCCATATGGTGTTCAAGCTTATCAAGATAGCGAAGACGGAAGAGTTTACACAGAAATCATATCATCTTCGGCCATCTTCCCAGCAGTGCCCCCTGTCATCAATCTTACTGCGACAGCATTTGCCGCTAAAAATATGATGAAAATTGCGTGGTCACATCCATTGGATAATCACGATGTATATACCATCACTCGTAATGGTATATTTATGGAAAGTGTAGATGCGGGTACGCCACTGATGTGGTATGATAGCACAGGAATTCCTGGCATTAATTACAATTACGAAGTAATAGCGGTGAATGGAAATTTTGTATCTGATCCCGTAGCAGTTGCTGCTGATTATAAGGGCGTTGGAGAAGTTACTGAACTCAATGCAATAACATACACGCATTTAGAAGCTTGCCCTGGCACGGATAATACTGTCAATTATATTGATGTGAGATGGAATTATATGCCTAGGACTGCAGATGGATTCGAAGTTTATCGAGATAATGAACTCATAGCAGAAATCGACTCTACTATTCTGCGATTTGGTAATAAGCCTTTGGCGATTGGTGACACATTATTTAATAATGTAGGCATTGGAAATTATAGAGATTATACTGGAGTGCCAGGTACTAATCATACCTACCACGTATTAGCTTATGTAGAAAGAGAAGGAGCTAGATATATTTCTGGTATCGAAGAGCTGTTTTTATCTGACTCTGAAGTATTCCCAGATATTGCAAAAGTAGACGATCTAGATATCGCACAAAATAATGTTCTCGGTTCGGTACAAATTACTTTTAGCTATGAACTCGAAGTAGTCAAAGGCTTTGAAATATTGAGAGATGGAATCGTCTTAGATACGCTCTTCTCAGGTAATGATGCTCAGTTTATATATCAAGATACGGATGGCTCACCAGGACAGAGTTACGAGTATGCCGTACGTGCTTATGATATCATTAAAGGTGATGTCTATTACAGTGGTAATGGATGTGAGGTTGTTGTTGATTTTCCTATTGTACCTGTTCCACAAAATTTAATGGCTACACAAGGTACATTCGAAAATCATATCGAGGTTCGATGGAATTTTGATACCCAAGCTTTTGTAGATAGTTTCCATTTAGAAAATTTGACATTGGATCAAAATATTTCTTTCGCAATAGGAAGTAGAAAATATATTGACCTTGTAAATGATAATACCAATAGCGATTATACTTATAGAATAAGAGCATCAAGAAAGGTGGATGGTACAGTCATTTATTCTGATTGGTCTGCAGAAGTAACAGGATGGTCCAGCAAACAAGTCACCGGTAACGAAGATCAAGAAATTGATGGGAGTTGCTTAGGAAATTACAACGGATTCGCTGTCGATATGGATGGTGAGTGGGGAGTAAGTGGTGCACCAGTAGGAGCAGAATCTGTCAATATCTATCGGCAAATAAATGGCGGTTGGAGTTTATTCCAAACCCTACCTTCTATAGGTTCTGGGCCAGATGTGGATTTTGGATTTTCAGTGGCTATTTCTGGAGATCATCTTATAGTAGGCGTTCCTAAAGAAGATAGAGTATTTATTTATGAGTTTGATGGCTCGCAATGGGGGAACCCTCAATCCATAACAGGAACAGCCAACACTAGGTTCGGTCATTCAGTGGACATTGATGATCAGCAATGTATTATTTCCGCGCCTAATAAATTATTCTCTAGTTACTCTGGTGAAATAAAAATATATGATAAGGTAAATGGACTTTGGAATAACTCGTTTACACACAATACAAGTAATACGATTAGGTTTGGTTACGGTGTTGCTATCTCTGGCGATTTGGCAGCCATTACATATCGTAATATCTCAGGTGGAGCAGAAAGAGTAGCCGTTTTCGTAAAGAGTAGTGGTGTTTGGGCTATCCATTCTTATCCTGAAACTCTTAATTACACAGCTTTTAATGGACTTCATGAGGATAACATAGATCTCAAAGATGGAAAGTTGATTATCGGCGATAGAAGATTTGATAATTTAAAGGGGAAGATTTATACTGGGGATCTTACAGTAAATGGTCTGAGTAATGTACAAAATTATACGCCTAGCGGTATTGCTTCATTTTCAGATTTCGGAAAATCAGTTGCCGTGGCTAATATAGCATCTCCAGATGATGAAGCTACTTACTATATAGTAGGAGCACCATTCTATAATACGCCTGGTTATGGTGATTTAGGAAGATCATATCTACTTACTGATTTATCAGGATCGATCCAGCAGATAGAAATCTATGATAATAATGATGCGCCAGAAAGTGGTCTTCTTGCTGGATATTCTGTAGGGATATCACAAACTGCAGTAATGCTCGGTGCACCTTTTGCAGGAGCTGTAGATCGAGGTAAAGTAAATTTTCATAATTTGTTAAAAGCACCATCAATAGTAACCGCTACGGATGGAATTTCATCAGAATTGGATCCTACTAGAGTAACCATAGATTGGACCTTCGATGGTAACAAAGATCTTCTACAAGGATTTAATATCTATAGAGATGATGAATTTTTAATCTATAGAGACAAGGGTCAAACTACTGAAGATGGAGATACTTTTGTTGGTCAATGGGAAGATAATACGGGAGGAGCTGGTCAGAAGTATGTATATTCTGTAACATCAGTCAATGATAATATCCCATTCGAATCGTATAAAACGTCAGATGAAGGATATATCACGGCTAATGGAAAAATACAAGGAAGTGTAACTACGGCAGGAAACAATGTAGCGGTACCAGGAGTATTAGTTAGTGCTACTGGAATAGTAGATGGAGAAGTCTATACCTACTCCGGAACGACATTCTCTAATGGCGAATACATACTTACTGATGTGTATTATGATCATGATGCAGCTATAGCTACGGAATACATCGTAACTGCTACCTACTTAGATCATATCATCAATCCTGCGACTACTAATGTAGCCACACTCAATTCATTGATAGATCCTACAGTCGGTTCTGTATCATTTATAGACGAAACGGCTTTTGTAATTTATGGAAAAGTGGAGCAGCCTATGGTTGCTTGTGCCATAGAAGGTATCAAAGTAACACCAATTATCAATGGTACACCAAACCTACTATCACAAGCTACTACCGATGCAGGTGGTAATTATTCTTTAGTGGTAAATCCTAATGATCCTTCTCTATTGTCCTTGGCGATTCGTATCGAAAACCAAGCGATCGATGGAATGGATACATTGCAATATGGATTTAAACCAAATGCAGATACGCTATTCACTGATTTTGTTGATTTCCCATTTGCTCAAGAAATTAATTACAGCGATACACTTACGTATCCAGTTTCTATCCGAGTAAAAAATACTTGCGATGACCCGATTTCTATTTCTAGATGGGATGTAAGAATTAGAACATTAGATGGTTGTTTCGATGAAGTCTATCAAACTAATACTGCAGGAAATCTTGAAGTAGATTTACTTCCACTCAATTACGAGATGAAAGTTGTAGCAACGGATTTGCCTAGTACAGTCAATCAAGTTGCTATAGATTATTTCTCCAATTTCCCTGTGCAGCTCAATCTATTTGATCTACATAGAGATAGTCTTGGTACACTGACTAAAGAAGAGATATCGGATCTTGCCGCTAGTAATTTTACCTATCATGTCGCTCCAGATATCGAAGTAACCGGTTTTACAGATATACTCTGTGATACTGAGGTAGCTATACTACAGCAAGGAGATTCCTATACTTTAAATTTTGATATTACAGAGCAGTTTGGCATTAATAATTGTCCAGTGCAAGAAGGTAAAGTAAGGATATTGAATCCTGCTTCTGATATGGGAGGAAGTACAGAAATTCCTTACGATGACTTTTACGAACAATTCGGTAGTTACACATTTACAGCAGGTAACCCTAATCAAATCAGACCGCACTTTTATACGATCACTATTGACTATTTATCAGATGATGATGTATTCCTAGGTCGTACTCAAAGACTAGCATTCGTAGAAGGAGCCATTGGACTTCCAGGAGCAGGAATTGTTACTGATCCTGTAGATGGTAATAATGCAGTTCCGCTTCCAGTAATGGTGTTGAGAGATCCGCCAGGAGACGGAAGTAGTAGTTATATTTCTGGTGGGCAATCAGTCACCTTTGAAACAGAATTGGTCAAAGAATTTGGTGGACAAACTGAAATATCTGTAAGTGCAGAATTAGAATTATTCAGCGCTAATACAGAATTTGGATTTACAAATGTACTCGGTGGATCAGATGAAAATACGAATACCTACACTAATACATTAACGCTTTCTCAGACGATCTCCACGTTCGATCCAGTAGATATTCAAGATGAAACTTTAACAGGTGTCAGCGCAGATATCGTAGTGGGTCAAGGATTAGTAATGTCATTCGGTAAAGTATACGAATACAGCATCGAATGTGGTATGGTAAGTGTCGTGGAAAAAAATAGAATTTCTCCTGGTGCTGCCTCTACCACTTGGCATTATACAGTCAGCCAAATCAATAATATCATTTTAGGTTTTGAAAATGATTCGTTAAAAATTCAAAATGGAACCTTAGTGCTCGAAGAGGGTAATAGAGAAATTTCAAGAGAAGAATCATTGGAAAAAATAGCTTCGTACTTAGAAAACTGGAGACAAGTATTGAGGTTCCATAGTAGAGAGACATTGCCTATGTTTAATCTATGTACAACTGTACCACCAATAGAAGGATTTTATGGTGGTGCATATAGTGAAATACAAAAGTGGAAAACAGATGTATGTGCAGAACTAGGTACTGGTCTAGACGCTACATTCTCACTCAATGAAGATATTACGTGGAGTGATCCTGTAATGGACAAATACAATGCAGCGATACTTGCGATTAGAAATTTGTCAGGACCGGCATCTTCATCTATCTGGAATCATACTACTAATTATAATCACATTATAAATACAGCTGCCAACGCTGGTCAAATATCATCTTATGGTATGCCAGTCGAGAATATCACAGTAGGCGGAGGTATCGCTCTAGAAAGAAGTTTAAATAATGTGAGTTCCAGTACAAGATCGCATGTTTCAAATTTTTATACTACGAATGAAGTATCCGCAGCAGCAGGTGTAGATAATGAAGTAACGATTGTAGCCGGTGCATTTGCGGGAGTAGGCGTAGGTGTCTTTACAGGTGGATTTACAGGTGTACTCATGGAGTCCTCAGTGGTAAAAACAAAAGCTGGAATCAAAGGAACTTTTGAATTTAAAAAATCAAATAAGACTAGTGATGCCATCGAAAACGAAATCGAAACAGGGTACACATTGAGCGATGATGATTCTGTAGATGCATTTAGTGTGACAGTAGTACAGCCGATAGCGCAAAATCATACACCTTATTTTGATTTCTTTGGAGGATTCACTTCTTGTCCAGCAGAAGAAGGTGCTATCGCTGTGGATAATCCTAAGATCGCAATCGTACAAGGTGGAGGTACTACGAATGAAATATTAATTCAAAATGTAGCAGAGGATGAATTAGTACAATTGGATATCATAATAGAAAGCCAAACACCAATATCATCGCAGCCAGAAAGAGAAGTAAAAGTATATCTCGATGCTGGTACAAATCTTAACGGAGCATTACTTACACTCAATGGAGTTGATCTTAATAACGGCGAATTCATAACTACTTTAGACGCATTTGATCCAGTCACATTGTCATTGACAATTGAGAGAGGTCCATTATTTTATGAATATGACAACTTGCAATTAGTCATTGAGCCTACTTGTGATGGCGGCATTCACGAATCTGTTGATATATCCGTAAGATTTAATAGTCCATGTTCTCCAGTAACTTTAGTCGATCCAGTCGAAGATTGGTTGATCAACGATAATGTGCAACCACTGGTGATCGCAATGCAAGATTATGATCCGTATAATGAAGTGCTAGAAAAAGCAGTCCTGGAATATAGAAAAATTGGAGATGGAAATTTATCATCTACAGCTTGGGATATTGTAAATGAACTTCAGGTCTTACAAGGAAATGAAATTCCTGCAGATTCTCTAGCGGCCTTCAATGAAGCATTAGATGCTACCATACAGAATCCAAAATATTATTTCACTTGGTCCATACCTGAAGATTTTGTAGATGGCGAATATGAAGTAAGGGTACGAATGAAATGTGATTTTAGTAATACTTACTCTAATGCTATAAGAGGAAGGTTAGCAAGAAACGAAATCGGATTAAATGGGCTTCCGCAACCGGCAGATAAAGTTTGGACTAGCGGCGATGAAATTTCATTTGGTTTTAATCTTCCATTAGATTGTGGTTATATACAAGGGCCTACAGATTATATCGAAGAATTTGTTTCGATATTTGATGAGACGACTGGTATGCCAGTGGCATTTTCTGTCTCTTGTTTTAGCAATAAATTAGAATTTGTATTGAACGAACCAATGAGTACTTATGACGGTCATTTCTTGACAATGAGCGTAGATGAAGTTCCTTCAGAAACTGGAAATATTTCAGAACCTCACGAATGGACATTTAGAGTCATCACCCAAAAAGTATATTGGGCCAATGGAGATACGATCAAGTTGCGGATGTACGAAGACGAGTCTACTGAAATAATGGCCAACTTAATCAATAATGATAACGTTACTATAGGCGATATTTTATCTTTAGTTGCTGCCGATGGCTCATTGGATAGTTGGCTCCAAGTTATCGATCCTGTTTCTGATCCTTTTGACTTGAGTACTGAAGGAAGAACAATCACTTTTGGTGTAGATGCTAGTATTGGACTCGGTACTTATAATGAAACGATTAATGTAGCGGGAGTAGAATCCTTTGGAAACATTCCTCAATTGCATTTCCAATTAGAAGTTCTGAATAGAGCTCCAAATTGGGAAGTAGATCCTAATGATTATTCGCAGAGTATGAATCTAATCGCCAACTGGAAATTTGACGATCAAGGTCTTGATGAGATCTCGACTGATACTACAGATATTATCAGTGTTTGGATTGAAAGTGAAATTAGAGGCGTCGCTAATATCATCTCAGCAGATGGTTTTCATTATGCTTACATAACGGTTTATGGTGATCCTATAGATGCTAATGAAATGCTTGAGTTTAGAATTTGGGATGGTGATCCTGGAACTGAGTATGACGGACATGCATTGCCAGGAGTTTCTTTTGTTAAAGATACGCAAGCAGGTACTGTAGGTTTACCAATTATTCTCAATGTAAATGAAGAAAATGATTTGGCCAGATATATTCCTCTCAATGGAAATGGATCATGGACAGGATTTTCTCTCTTTACCGATACAGAAGATATGAGTGTCGAGCATAAATTGAGAAGTCTCAAGTATGAAATGGAAGGAGACATTATTTTAACTGGAAATAAATTTGCTCAGTACAACGATTCTATTGGTTGGTATAGCTTCGGCGATCAAGCATTAACAGAATTAAATACTAGTGATGGTTATATGATTTATCTACAAGGAGCAAATGATACTTTGCGAGTTAGTGGTGCCATCACAACAGCAGATAATATAGACCTAATCAATGGATGGAATTGGATGGGATTCCCATTTGAAATGAGCGAAAATGTAAATCTCTCTTTTACTTATCCTGCAGCAAATGGATTGGACAAGTTGAAAAAAGATACTCCACTACCTGGAGCATCAAATCAAAATGCACAGTACAATCCTGGCAATCAAAGTTGGCAAGGAAATATGCCTACTATGGAGCCGAATAATTTGTATAAGCTTTATATCAGCAATCCCAATCCTACAGAATTAGATTGGGTACCGGATGGGGAAAATGCCAATGAAGCTCCTCCGTTAAGTTCTGCTTTAGGGATTACAGCAGATCCTGATGACGAAACGACATGGTCTCAACCAGCTTTTAATTCTGATGCAGTAATGCCGGTAGTAGCACAAGTAATTTCTGGAGGTATTATAGCAGACAATCCAAATGATAAAGTAGCAATTTTCGAAAACGATACTTTGAGAGGATTTGCTAGTCCGATTTATCTTCCTGAATTTGAGACTTACCAATTTAGTATTTTGGTGGAAGAGGGTGAAGGAAATTATGATATCAAATATTATGATGCGGATGCAGATGTTATCCTTACTTCGACCAATATTTTGAATTACAATCAAGAAGGTGAAGGTACTTACGACTTACCGTATGAAATATTATTTGACGATGGATCTTGTCCTACTCAATTAATATTAGGACCGACAGGTACTTTGTTTGATGTAAATGCTACATATGAAGCTGGACAAATTATTAGAGTCCGAGGTAGTCATTTAATACCTTCTGGAGTAGAGATTATTTTTGATGCACCAACCGTAATATTTGAAGGAGAAGTCATTCCACAATCTGGTAGTAATGTGATTGTCAAACCAGATGGATGTAACTAAGTTAATCGTATCCTAATTTTTATATAAGTCGAATTCCATTTTTTTGGAGTTCGACTTTTTTTTCTCATAATTTCAAAGCTCTGCAACGAATTTTATTTAGCGTCACTCTAGTATGTAGAAATACCATTGATAAATTCCTAAATAATATCTACCATGAAAAATTTAATGTTTCTATTCGCTACGATTTCAATGATTGCTTTTTCAAGTTGTTCGAAAGAAGATAGTGCTGAATCAAAAGTAAATTGTGAGCATTTGGAAGGGACACTTCAATTAAGACCATTTTGTAATTTTGCTCCTGCAAGTGCACCAGAAGTTGTATTTCCAATTGCGGTATGGTATCAAGGATCGCCAGTAGATCTAGAGGGGTTTACATTTCTTTGGGATGGTGGGTCGACATCATCAGCAATTTCTGTTTCTTATGGTAACTTACCTGTTACTGTCGAGATTACGGAAGAATCAACTGGATGTGTAGTGGAGTTGAGTTTGACTACAGAATTTTGGGGATAGTTTTATTAAGACAATATGACTTCCATCATCTTATCTAAGCCTTCAGCATCAGCATAATTCCGGTCACTATATTTGTGTGCCATAATGCGAAGAAGATATGGCTCATCATCTCTTAGAATCAGCTCAGTAGTGATATTGCCAAACAATTGATTGATTGGCATAGATTGCTGAATCTTTAAAGAGGGTTTATGATAATATCTATATGTTTTTTGCAGTTGACTACCTATATATGTACTTCTAATATCTGATACTTTGACTACATATCTATAGTCCATTAATCTTTGTGTAATGACATGTTGGAATCTTCTGTAATCATCGAGAGAGTATTCTTTCGCTAATCGAGATAGAAGAATTACAAAGCCTTTGGAATTGTCCTTATCCATGTATTGTACAGGATCACTAAAACCGTGTGTACCTGTTTTAAAGTGAAAAAAAGCACATTTTATTTTAGATTTGAGATCAGAGTAATTTTCAGAAGAAAGCCATGATGGATTAATCTTTTGATCCCACTCTTTATAGTCAAATGATTCTTTAATTAATTGCAGAGGTTTATCCACCGCTTTTTTCGGTTGGGGTCTTCCTAATATCCATTCCCAAAGTTTATTCGGGTTGATTTTCTGCATCTTCAGCTTTTTGCTTGATTTCATCCATAGCATCTACCGTTTTTTCCCAGAAACCTAAAAACATAGGTTTAAATTTTAAAAACACATCTTGGGAGTGGCGCGGCAATGGTTCGAGCATGCTATAACTCATAGATTCCTTTTTAGTTTCGTCTTCGAGCAACTTTAAGTTATCTAATAGATACAATCCTAGACTCACCAATAAAGCAAAGAAAGCTGCTTGAAGTGCTCCACCGGCTAATTTGTTGACAAAATTAAGATTGATCGCTTTAAATAGGTCTTCCAGCTTTTTACCTATAAAACGAACTAAAGCCATCACAATCACAAAAGTCAAAACGATCCCTATAATGATACTAATCGCGGGCTTTCCTTTGATTACATTGTCCACTATATCCATTGTAAGTGGAGATAATTTGAGAGTCGCTACTATAGCTACTACCAAAGACGCAGTATCAAAAACCGTCCTTATCAATCCTCTCTGATAACCCACATAAAATCCAAATGCTAATATGATGGCTACTGCTATGTCTAAAATCATTATTCTTTGTTTTCAAATGTAAAATACTGTCCTAAGACAGCCTTGATCGTTAAATATTACCTATTAAGGTGTGATATTATCAAAAATATGGGATTTATTCGTTCACATTATATAAATTCATACACTGAAGTGAAATTATGAGGTTTATTTTTTCTTACATCTTGGTCCTTTTGGTAGCAATTTCGTCTATCGCACAGTCTGATACGCAAGTTTCGGAAAGGGCTTTCTTGATAGGTGAGAATGAAGAACATTTTGAACTTCTCGTTACTGAACATAGCGAGCAACTGCTCAATGTTTGTAATAATAGCATGGATAAGGCTTATGATGCATGGGTGAATCTACTTAAAGATCTGGAAGGATTTGCTGAAGATAGAAACTTTGATCTGAAGGGTACAAAAATCTGGATCAATGTATTTTGGAACACAGACGGTAGTATTCGGAATATCGTATACTATCCTAAGCCCAATTCTAAGAATATGGACTTTTCCTTATTATCAAGCTTCTTAGCAGATTTTGTTGCCAGTTACCAATTTGCACTTACGAACGATAAGCCTTTCTCACACTATGGAAGTGCTTCTTTCCCTACATTTTACTCTTTTGCACAGGAAAAATAGCGGTGCGGTTTTACATCCTAATACTATCAATAGTTTTTCTTAATTCTTGCAGTAAAGAAGCCGAAACCCTTGAATTTACAACTATTGTAACAGACACGAGCCAAGACTTAAGCAGTATAGATGTGTTTAATAATGAACTTATAATAGTCGGTGGTGATGTATTCAATCAAGGTATAGTCCTCCAAGGTGAAAATTTGAATTGGATCAAGACAGAATCATTTTCAGACAAACGACTTTTTGGGATTGATTGTAATGCATTCTCTTGTGTAGCAGTAGGACAGGACGGTTATTTCTATGAGTATACCGAAGAAGAAGGTTGGAATTTTGTGAGATTATCTCATTGGGATTTCCAAAGGGCTGTAAGCAATACAGTGAATAATATAGTGACGGTTAGCGGTAAGTCGTTTGAAGATGGACATATATCACATTTAAACTCTTCTAATGAAGTGGATACTATACACACGATAGCGGCACAACTGCAAGATGTAGCTGCCGTGGATACTAATACTTTCGTAGCAGTAGGTTATGGCACCATTTTGAGATCTACAGATGGCGGATACGATTGGAATAGAATAGATCAGGAGGGAGACTTTTATCATAGCGTCGATTTTTGGGATCAAAACCATGGGATCATAGTAGGCCAAGCAGGTAGCATCTTATTATCTGATGATGGCGGAAAAAATTGGAATACAGTTAAAAAGCCTGCCTCATTAAGTAGTAATCGGACGCAATTTTTGAGCGTAAAGTATATTAATAGTAGTACAATCTATATTGTGGGTGATGAAGGACTTCTATGGCGAAGTACTGATGGTGGTAATTCTTGGGATGATTTCAAGGTAAATACCGACAAAAATCTTAATGATTTGGCCGAGTTAGCAGGCAATCTATATGTTATTGGCGATAATGGTTATCTAGGCTTTATGGCGCTCTAGTCCATATCATATTGGGATCAATTACAGTCTTCTACAGTAAAATAATTAGTGTTTGATTGAATAGTAATTCCAACGAATGGATGTAAACTAGGGTAGATTCTAATGCCTGAGAATATAGCATATTGACATACAAATTATCTTTTCTTATAATATATAATCCGTACTTTTACACGTCATAGAGAACTCTAGTATATATTAAAATACATAAGCAGATGGCTGAGGTTACGTATAATGAAGACAATATAAAATCCCTGGATTGGAAAGAGCATATTCGTATGCGTCCTGGTATGTATATAGGTAAGTTAGGTGATGGATCTTCTCCTGATGATGGAGTCTATATCTTGCTCAAAGAGATCATTGATAATTGCATCGATGAATATGTTATGGGTCATGGTAAAAAGATCGAACTCGATATTAAAGATGGAGTGGTATCAGTGAGAGATTATGGTAGAGGAATACCTTTAGGAAAAGTAGTAGACTGTGTGAGTAAAATCAATACAGGAGGTAAATATGATTCTAAAGCTTTTAAAAAGTCTGTAGGATTAAATGGTGTAGGTACAAAAGCAGTAAATGCCTTATCAGATCGTTTTTTAGTAAAGGCGGTGAGAGAAAATAAAGCTAAGGTAGCCGAGTTTTCACAAGGTAATCTTGAAAAGGAAAGTAAGATTATTAAGGCGAAAGAGTTTAATGGTACCTATATTGAATTCGAACCCGATAGAAGCATCTTCAAAAACTATAAGTATCGATCAGAATATGTTGAGTCTCAACTTTGGAACTATGCATATCTTAATGCAGGACTTAAAATTATATTTAACGGAAAGACTTTATATTCTAAAAATGGTCTTTTAGATCTTCTTGAACGTAAGACCGATACTGCTGCACTTCGTTATCCAATCATACATCTTAAAGGTGAAGATATTGAGATTGCACTCACGCATGGTCAGCAGTATGGAGAAGAGTATTATTCATTTGTGAATGGACAACATACCACTCAGGGAGGAACGCATCTACAAGCGTACAGAGAAGCTATCGTAAAAACGGTAAGAGAGTTTTTTGGGAAAAATTTTGATAGCAAAGACATCCACACGTCTATCATTGGAGCCATTTCAGTAAGAGTAGAAGAGCCAGTATTTGAATCGCAGACTAAGACTAAATTAGGATCACAAAATATCGGACCCAAAGGACCAAGTGTCAAAGCTTTTGTTCTTGATTTTATGAAAAGGGAATTAGATAATTTTCTCCATAAAAATAAGGAAGCCGCAGATGCATTATTAAAGCGAATTCAACAATCAGAACGCGAACGTAAAGAAATTGCAGGTATTAAAAAATTAGCTAATCAGCGTGCTAAGAAGGCCAATATTCACAATAAAAAATTAAGAGATTGTAGAGTGCACTTAACCTCAAAAGTGAGAAGCACGGATGAAAGCGTTCGACTGGCGAGTATGGTATTTATCACAGAGGGAGATTCCGCAAGTGGATCTATCACTAAGGCACGAAACGTTCAGCATCAAGCAGTATTTTCTTTGAGAGGTAAACCGCTCAACTGTTATGGTATGACCAAGAAAGTAGTATACCAAAATGAAGAACTGAATCTTCTGCAACATGCATTGGATATCGAAGATGGGATAGAAAATCTAAGATATAATAATGTAATCATAGCCACAGATGCCGATGTCGATGGTATGCATATTAGACTGTTATTGCTTACATTTTTCTTGCAATTTTTTCCTGATTTAGTTCGCGAAGGACATCTATATATTTTTAATACTCCACTCTTCCGTGTAAGAGATAAGAGCAAGACTTTTTATTGTTACGATGAGCAAGAAAAGCAAGATGCGATTAAAGCCTTAAGAGGTAAGCCAGAGATTACTCGATTTAAGGGATTAGGAGAGATATCACCTTCTGAGTTTGAAGATTTTATTGGTGATGATATCAGATTGGAGCCGGTAATGCTTCAAGATAATACCAATATCGAAGATGTACTTTCTTATTATATGGGTAAGAATACACCAGCTAGGCAGAAGTTTATTATCGAAAACCTGAAGGTAGAGTTAGATCAACTGAAAGAAGAAGAGGTGATGGATATAGGTGACGATTTTGACCCAACTATAAGTACTGAGCAAATCGCAAATGATATAGTAGGCTAATAAAAATGTCGAAATGAAAAATAAGATTGCGATTATTGGTTGTGGAAATTTAGGCTTGTCTATTGTAAACGGATTATTGGACACGGACAATATTTCTCCTACTCAGCTCACAGTAACTCGAAGAAATATTGCCTCTCTTGAGTATTTAACTGCAAAAGGCGTTTGTGTCACATCAGATAATTCTCAAGCGGTTGCTGATTCGGAAATAGTAATTTTTGCGCTCAAGCCGTATAAGTTATTGGAGGTGGTGCAAGACTTAAAACAAGAACTAGATTTCAATAAACATATTATCGTTTCATTAGCAACGGGAATATCATTAAAAGAAATTAATGAGATACTGGGAGAAGCCTTTCCTGTATTTAGAGCAATGCCCAATACCGCTGCTGATGTCAATATGTCTATGACCTGTATCTCTTCTTTTAATGCGAATGATGAAGCCATTAATAAAGTCAGGGAATGTTTTAATTCAATAGGCGATACCATAATTATCGACGAAGAATTAATGGACTCAGCCACTGTTTTAGGTGCTTGTGGTATTGCTTATGTCCTCAGATTTATAAGAGGAATGATACAAGGTGGAATAGAAATAGGATTTGACGCTAAGATCGCAAGTAGAATAGTAACGCAAACTGTAAAGGGTGCTTCGGAATTATTAATCCAACGAAAAGAACATCCTGAATTTGAAATAGATAAAGTAACCACTCCAAAAGGCTGCACTATAGCAGGACTTAATGAAATGGAGCACAATGGATTTAGCTCTGCATTGATTAAGGGAATAGTGACTTCTTATAATAAGATAGAAAAGTAAAAGCATTACTTGCAATCCCAAAAAGGAATTATCTTTGTGCCTTTTACAACAGGGTTCCCTTTTTATGAAATACAGTACTTTTCTATTAGTTGCGATGTTTTGCATGGGCATTGGATTATTTTCATCATGTAATGATAATGGTCCAGAGCGCCAAGAGATGGTGGATATTAAGCCTGTAAAAACCAAAGAGACTGTCACATATTATATCACTACTGTCGATAATCTAAGAGCTAGAGAAGGTCAACAAAAATCTTCTAAGGTATTGGCTAAGCTTAAAGAAGGCACGATAGTCAAATCTCTTAACGAAGCTTCCGAACATAAAGAAACGGTTACATTAAGAGGTAAGTCTTATACAGAGCCCTATCGAAGAGTTCTAATTGATGATAGTATGGAGGCTTGGATTTATGGGGGCGGTGTAGATGTATTTCATTCTGGTGAAGATATCGATGACATCACATCCATTAACAACTTTAAGTCTTTTCTCAAAGGAATGGCAGATATGAAAATATCTAATGGTAATGCTGTGCTCAAGAAACTGATGCAACTCAGTTCGGAAAATCCATCCACTAATGATGCTTTGTATTTTTTGTCTAAAGACTATATGGATAAATTGAGTTTTCAAGGATCCTTAGATCTGGATAAGCAAGGAATTACTATGGATGATGATTATGCTGCGATAGTGGATCGAACATATGATATGAATTCAAGTCGGATCGGAAAAGAAGCAGAGGAAAGCGGATTTCTACTTACCGCTTCCGAAGGTATGATCGGATATCAAACGGATCAATACGCCCTGGAAGGAGCAATTGGTGGAATTTTTTCGAATGAAGTAAAAGAATATATCCGACTAAAAAAGAATGAATACAAGCATAGACTTTTTAGTGACGCAGCAATATCTGGATCATTAGAAGATCTTATGAATGATGCTATTTCGTGGAGTAATTTTGTAGAAAGATATCCAGATTTTGCAAAGGCTAAAGAATCGAAAAACACCCAAGAGTATCTAAAAAGAGCGCTCTTTTATGGTACTGAGAATACTCCTGCTTTTGATTTTGAAAGTAGATTGGCTAAAAAAGAGTTTAGAGATATTTGGAACACCACTTTAGAAACTTATCCTAATGCTCCATTTGCTAAAGAGTTATATGCTCATATTCAAAAATTAGAATCTAACGATTGGAAATTTTCTGATTAAGTATTTAGATTATTGAACGTTTTTGTAAAAGTTATTTTATCAGATGAAAAATATTTACGCCTATTTTATTTTTGTGATTATACTTTTTTTTGGATGTCATCAAGAAACAAATGATTCTCAAAAAAAAGTAAGTTCTACTGATTCGATTGTAGAAACTAAAAAAGTAAAATCTTCTTTCAACCACAAATATTTTATTACTACTGCTGATATAGAAAGCAAAGAAACGCCAACACGAGAAGGAAAAATACAAGAGCAACTTCCCAAAAATACTGTAGTTAAATTATTGAATGAAGTTTCAGAATTTAGAGATACTGTAAACGTAGCAAAGCGAAACTATATTGAGTCGTACGAAAGAGTTAAGTTATTGGTATCTGGAGTAGAAACTTGGGTATTTGGAGGCGCTCTAAAACCTATTTATACTGGTAGCAAAGACATTACTGATCCGCAAAGTTTACAAGATTTTTCCAGTTTTATTGCTGACTTGAATCCTGATCAATTAACGACGGGTAAAATGGTATTAGATAAAATGGCAGAACTAAAATCTGTGGACCTGACTACGAATGACGCAATGTTTTTTATGGGTTACGATTATCTTAAGCAATTAGCAAGATCTTCAAAGGCGCATAAAAGTATAATAGATAATCATAGTTGGACTTTGGATGATTACAATGAAATTATGACGGGTACCATGGATATGGATTATCATCCTGTTGGAAAAATCATGCATGAAAATGGTTTAGCACTTGAAGGAGCCATGGGAGAGATCTTAGTAAAGAGTGATATAAATGTAATTGCAAAGGACTATAAAGATGTAGTATCAGCTCCGGTACAGGAATATATAGATATGTTGCAGTTGGGTACTCGCTCTAAAATATTTGATAAGGATAATATTGTGGCACCATTGACATCGGTAGTAAATCAAGCTAATCTTTGGTCTCAATTTGCAGAAGATTATCCTGACTTTGCGCATATTTCTAATGTGAACATGAAAAGCGATCGATTTACTCAAGCATTATTAGGTGGAACTAAGAATACTCCGGCTTTTGATCATGCAAGTAGAATAGCTAAGCCAGAATATAAAGAGATATGGAACTACGTTCTTAAACATTATGGCGATACGCCAATGGGTAGGGAAGTAAAAAGCCACACCAAATGGTTAGAGAGTCGAGATTGGAAATTTCCAGTAGAAAAACATGTACATTAGACTATGGCATTATCTATACATAGTGACGATCACTTTATGAAGCAGGCGCTTAAGGAGGCGCAAAAAGCATATGATGCTGGTGAAATTCCAGTGGGAGCCGTAATCGTTAGCAACAATGTAATTATCGCCAGAGCGCATAATCAAACAGAGATGTTGACTGATGTAACTGCTCATGCGGAGATACTCGCGATTACTTCTGCGAGTGAACATATGGGCAACAAATTTTTAGAGAAGTGTACGCTTTATGTCACCATGGAACCATGCCCTATGTGTGCTGGAGCATTGAATTGGGCAAGATTAAGCAGGGTGGTGTATGGTGCAGCGGACGATGAAAAGGGATTTATGAGATTCGGAAAAGAGATGTTACATCCTAAAACAAGATTGGAATATGGAGTTTTGCACGAGGAATGCGAAGAGATAGTAAAACGATTTTTTAGAACGCTCAGAGATAAAAAGCAGCAAGTATGATCTATTCGTTTAAAGGATTTACACCAGTGGTTGATCCTTCGTCTTACGTACATCCTTTAGCAGCAGTTACAGGTAATGTAATCATCGGAAAGAATGTCTATATCGGTCCAGGAGCTGCCATAAGAGGTGATTGGGGAGGCATCATCATTAAAGATGGATGTAATGTGCAAGAAAATTGTACGATACATATGTTTCCAGGTGTAGAAGTCGTATTAGAAGAAGCTGCCCATGTAGGACACGGAGCCATTATTCATGGTGCTTATCTTAAGTCCAATTGTATGATCGGTATGAATAGTGTCATCATGGATAGAGCCGTGATAGGAGAGGGTAGTATCATTGGCGCTATGACTTTTGTGCCCGCAGATATGGAAATTCCAGATCGTAAAATTGCAGTTGGTAATCCTGCAAAAGTGATCAAAGATGTCACAGATAAAATGTTGGCTTGGAAATCAAAAGGAACAGCACTCTATCAATCTTTACCAAAAGATATGAGAGAGAATCTAGTGGAGACTGAGGCATTAACCGAAATTCCTAAAGATCGGCCTAGTCAAGAAAAACTATTTGAAGTTTGGAATGAAATAAAATCTAGTGATTAAAATTAGTAAGTGACAATAAAAAAAGCGCACCCTTACAGAGGTGCGCTTCATGACTAAGTACAGTCATATTTTCAAATATAATACCACTATGAATTTTCTTAGAGAAGTATTAGTTAAATACTTGCCTGATAGTTTCTACTTTCGATTCACTTTCTATTACCATGGTATATACTCCCATAGGAATATTGGAAACATCTAAATCCATCGGTAATAACATCTGTCTTTGATAAACAGAAGAGCCTACAGAATTGTAGATAGTTACTGTTGCTTTTTCATCATTTCCTGAGTCAATATATAATCTATTGGTGGCAGGATTCGGAAAGGCGGAAATGGTTTTCTGGTTTTCGAATCTTACAGATTTTACATCATAATCCGTATAGTTTCCGTCCAAGTCCACTTGTCTAATAAAGTAAAAAACATCTCCATTACTATTGATATTTTGATCTACAAAATTATACTCATTTACTGAACTGTAATCTCCTTTAGGATCTATTTGAGCGATCATTTCAAAATCTTGATTACCGAATGCTCTATATAATTCGAAACCTTTATTGTTGACTTCTTGAGCTGTAGTCCATTCAATAGATACATCGTTTTTTTCTTTAACGACTTCATATGAAATCATCTCCACAGGTAACGAAGAAGTACCAACATCGCTAAATAATCTAAACGATCCTTCAACTTCTGATGCGACTACTATCATATATGATGAATGGGCACTCATATTAAATATAAGAGATGACGGATCCTCAGCTCTTTGGCAATCTACTATAAATCCTCCGGTATATTCAGGACAAGTACCTTGAAGCGGTCCTATGGCATATACTGTTATTTCACCTAAATCATCTATGGGATCTACATTGATGGAGGTAAAACTACCATTACTATTTGCTTGGAATTTGTAGTAGACTTTATGCGGTAATTCTTCAGCATTAATCATACAGGCTGGAGTAAATTCACCGTACTCGTAATCTGTAAAATTAGAAATTACACCTTGTCTCATACAACTCATATCTACATCAAAATCAAATACCACTCCTCCATTTATTGCCTCTGGACAATTGACACCATCTGACATTTCACTTCTGAGCGATGGATCGCAGCACTCCACTATAGCGCTCCATCCATTACGTGTATTCTGTGCATCGGATTCAAATTTTATAAAGAAACAGCCATCCAAATTGTTAGGGGTGAATGACATGCCGACTTCTAAAGTGTTACCCTCGACAAATGAGGTAGCTCCATCGGTACTTCCTTGCCCACAGTAATTCCCCATGAGTGGAGCTGTATCATCCATACCATCATAGATATAAAGCATGTCTCTACATCCTGATCCATTGACACCAGAATCATTTGCTGTTTCGATATCCACATAGGTGAATTCTATCGATAGATATTTTTCATTATCGTCAGGACAGACTAGCCATTCGGAAGATTCGCTATTGATATATTGTGAAGATTCTCCACCAATATCAGTAAAAGAAGATGAGCAACTTGTAATATTCGTTTGTGCACACAAATAGGTAGCGCATATAGCTAGCGCTAGCGTAAAAAGTTTTCTCATGATATAAATTCGTTATAAATTCCTAGTTAAGAAAAATTAGAGTTTCAAAAAGGGACTCTGAATATTTCTGTTCGATCAATAGAATCCAAAAACGATGCCATCAGCATAGGGGGAAGACAAAATAATGGTGTCATCTAAGGTTTTGTGACCAACGACAGTATTTACTCTTGATTCAGAAGGTGGTAGATTCAACATTAATTTAATTTTTTGCATTCCGATCTATTTTACATTCTTTAGTGTAGCATGGTAGTGTTGATGAGACATCTGCCCAATAAAAAAGGTGACCGAGAATCTCGATCACCATTTTCATATTATTTTTTATTAAGATTAATCTCTTTGTAACTTACTGAGTAGTCTAAGGAATTCCATATAAAGCCATACAAGCGTAAATACTAATCCCATCGCCGCAACCCATTCCATGTAGGCTGGTGCTCCTTGTTGTTCTCCTCTATCGAACATGTCGAAATCAAGTATTAGATTTAAGGAAGCAATTACTAAAATGACTACACTTATTCCAATACCCATTATTCCATTATCATGTAATAATGGTAACTCAAACCCCACGATATGTCCTATCCATCCTACAAGATAGAATAACATAACACCTCCAACAGCCATAGAAACGCCCATTCTAAATTTATCAGTAACCTCTATCAGTCCAGATTTGTAAATCATCAGCATCATGGCAAAAGTTGAAAATGTAAGTCCAACTGCCTGCAATATTATACCATCAAATTGGTAAGAGTAGATTGCTGTAACCGTGCCTACAGATAATCCATGTAATAAGGCATACATAGGTGCAATATAAGGTGCTAAATGTGGTTTCATTCTTACTGCAATAAATCCTACAAGCACTCCTCCAGCACCAACATAAAGTAAGAATGAGGAAGGCATTAAGTATCCAAAAGAAGCTGTAATTAGTAATAGTGAAAATAATAGTATGGTTTTATTTACCGCACCATTCACAGTCATTACATCACTATCACTGTTAATCATCATTCCTGATGAGTCATATTTAGGTTTGAAAGTATCTTCTTTCATCAATGGATTACTCGATCCAAACAGTTTATTAGCCATAATTTTTTACGTTTTTATATTCTAATTAAATTAAAATTCTCTCTAAGTTACACAACGTTTTGCTATTGATAAAAATTCCAGTCATTATTCAGATAACTCTCTGTTGTATTTTTCTATGGATTCCTCTATGGTTTCTCTTCTGTTTTCATGACTGGGATGAGTACTTTGCCATTCAGGCTTAGATCCTCCTCCAGAATTAGATTCTAGAATATCCATTACACCCTTGAGCTGACTTGGGTCATAACCAGATTCCATCATGAGCCTAACTCCAAAATCATCTGATTCCAGTTCTTGTTCACGACCATACTTCATATTGATAAGATTACCAATCATTTGTGCAGCTTGCTGTGTGTTATAGTCTCCACTTGCTATTACTGCAGCCCCTGTTAGTCCATTCGTTAAGTCCATTTTCGCCATTCTTTCCGCTCCATGTCTATGGATTACATGCCCAATCTCATGACCTAATACGCCTGCTAATTGATCTTCATTTTCTAACTGACTATATAATGCTGCAGTTATAAATACCTGTCCGCCTGGCAGGGCAAAAGCATTTATGACATTGGGATCTGCTAACAAGTGAAATTCATAATTATATCCTGATGCTCTCGCAATCGTATTATTAATGAGTCTTGCACCTACACGATCTACATGATCTTGTGCTGCTTGGTCAGGATGTAATCCACCGTGTTGCTGTGCCATTTGTGGAGCAGATTGCAATCCTATCGCTACTTCCTGCTCGGGTGAGATGCTTACATGTTGTTTTTCTCCAGTGATTGGATTTACTTGGGTATTGGTGAAGTATTTAAATAGCGAAAATCCTCCTACCAACAAGAATATGACAAGCATGCCTTTCAATGATCTTCCGCCTCTTCCTCTTTGGCCGTATCCACCGCCACCATAATTAGGTTGTCTATATGCCATTTATATAATGTATTTAAGTTTGTAAAATGGTATAACACCAGTAAATATAATGGATTTGTAGGTATGGTAGTTCCATGTAGGGCTAATTGCCTTTTAGTCTTTTATGGCATTCATTTATGAGCTTGAAGTGTTTGTGTATTTACAATTCCAAATATACAAACAGAAATTTCCTTTTTTTGAATCTTAACGTGATCGATGAAAATAAAAAAGAGCAATACTATTTAAGTATTGCTCTTTTTTAGCTGACAGCACCGCTCTCTATTAAATACGATGCAGATCTATCTTACTTCACTCTTACAGTTGTGGTTTCATTAATCCAACATCCTACTTTAAATGAACTGCCTTCTTTAATTCCTCTTTGGAAGATGTCTTCTCGACTTGGCATATATTGGGAATAGGTATTGATCCACTTGTTCGCTTCTCCAGCTACAGATGGATCGATTTTCTTAGCATATTGAAATTTATCGATAGCTGGCCATGTAACGACTTGACTATCCCAGCCTCTACCAGGGCCACAAAGAGGTCCACTACTAGCATATAACTTACCAATAAGAATATATGGTTCTCCCCAATTGCCTTTTAGTTGAGCAGCTTGTCTAGCATACTTTCTGGATGCAGCAAAGTTTTTAATATCTCCATAGTAAATCTTGGCTACGACCATCGTGTATTTTGCCTTTTTCTCTACGTCATCAGTCTTAGCAATAAATTTATCAAATAGCTCTACCGCACCTTTATAGTCTCCAGTGGAGTATTTATCAAATGCTTGTTTTAAAGGTCCAGGTGGTGGTGGCGGTTTATAACAATGTTTGTCTTTAGCAGCTTTTACTTCTACGAGACGAGCATCATTTGGATCACATTTTCCTCTAAGCATTCGACGATAGGCCAATTCGATAACTTCACAGTCCGTAGGATTTTCTTGAAATTGAGTGTAGTACTTATTACTGTAATAATCACAATCGTAAAAGTCATCTACACCTTCTAAAGATTCTATTCGATTAGGCGCATAATCCGCAATAATATTCCATGCTTCACATTTATTTCCACAAGTCGCCAAACCATTTTGAATGGCACTTTCTAAAGTAACGGCCAATTGTGCTCCTTCTTCTTTACTTATTTTTTCTTCGATCACTCTGTCGTGTAATAGTTTTGAAAACGGATTTATAACAAAATAATCTGCATTTTTTCCTTTGCTTTGAACTGCTTCTTTAAAGAGATTAAAGGTTTGATCGGCATTACTGTATTCATAAAAATTATAATAGTAATCGAAAGCCTTTCGTCCCTTAATAGTAGCTTCGTCGCCAAAGCACTCTGCGCGTTTATCGTAAATCATCATAACAGTATCTACGTAACTTTGCTTCAATTCTTTATCGCTAGTATTTTTAAATAAATCAGTATATATCTTGATACCATCATCATAATGATATTGAATACGACCATTTGCTCCCGGTGCAAGATTGTATGCTGTTTTCCATAGTGGAAATGCTTGAGCGAAATCATTTGCCTTGACAAAATCTCTATATAATACAAATGCAGTTTCAGCTTGATCTCTATCACTAGCACTAAGTTGCGATAGAGTGGTACAAGGAGTTAAAGGCTCTTCTTCTACTATTTCCGGAGCAATTTCTACAGGAGCTTCTTTTATTACTTCTGCAGTTTTGCCTCCACATGATAGAATGGCGAGGCATGTGATTCCTAAGATGATTATTTTTATTTGCTTCATATTAATTACATTATGACTTATCTGATAATGATCTGTTTTACTTAGAACATCAAAATCTAGGTTAGTCTATATATTCTACTTTTCTCATAAACCTTAAGCCGAATTTTATTCCAAAAGTCAAATTTCTAACCTTTCTCTCTGGCAATGTTATGGTCTGATTATTAAATGGATTTACCACGTTTTGAATGGCTTGTTGCTCGTATTGATTACTTAAGTCTGGATTAATAGTAAGTTCTATTAAGCCACCTATTAATTCACTAAACTCAAATTCCCATCCGCCGCCAACGGTCACTCCATAATTAAACTTACGAACAAAATCATCTATCGGATAGAAGGCAGACTGAAATCTAACATACTCACTCAGATTTGTACCTAATGTATATTCTGCTCTGGCTCCAAATAGATAGTAGGGTCCAGTATTAATTTGATCAGTAAGTTTTTGCTTTGCTCCAACTTCTAGAACGAGATTGTCAAATTGGAAGCTTTGAACAGCGGCATTTCCATTGAAAAAATTTACTCTCGTTGAGCTTCCTCTGGTGTGAAGGCCTATTTGCGCGTATAATGAACTACGACTATATTCATCTTCTGTTTCAATGAAGAAGTCACCATTGATACTAAAGTAAGGATCTCTTTCGAAGCCATCCCAGTTTTGGACATTAAAAGATACTGCTCCTTTAGGGCCAAACCAAAAACTTTGAGAAAAGCTGGAAGTAGCGGTTAATAAGTAAACGGACAATAGGCAAATATTCTTTAGCATATCTATAAGATGATAATTGTTGGCTAAAGATATGTATTACCCTTCTTAATCCAATAATTTATTCTCCATAGTGATACGCACCAAGCCAGCAGTGTTTCTAGCATTCATTTTAGCTAAGAGACTTGATCTATGTGATTCTACCGTTTTGAGACTAATAAATAGCTCTTTGGCAATCTCTTGAGTAGTATATTCTTCAACGATTAGCTTTAATACTTCCTTTTCTCTTCTTGAGATTTTGGGAATAAAACCACTTTTGCTACTGTTGGATGCCTTGCGAGATTTCATTAAACTCTTCATAATGGTCTGTGTAACATCTTTGCTGAAGTATGTTTTGCCATTATTGACAGTGCGTATAGCAGTAAGTAATTCTTCTCTTCCAGTATTTTTTAAGATATAGCCCTCTGCGCCATTGTTGAGGATTTCTGTGACGAAACTTTCCTCATTAAACATAGAGATGGCTAATATTTTAGTGTCAGAGTAGCTCTTATTCACTTGTTTGCAAACCTCTATACCATTCATCTCAGGAAGGTTAACATCTAGTAATACCAGATCAGCATTATCATTTTTGAGAAATTCGATAACAGATGGTCCATCATAACATCTGCCTACCACCTCGATATCTTTTTCATCCTTGAGGATTGAGTCTATTCCATCCACAAACATCATATGATCATCTGCTACAAGTATTTTAATTGTCTCTGCCATGCGTAAGCCTCTTTATGATTTTTAATGATTACTTATATAATAAGTCGAACTTCAAAATGATTGTCCCAAAGCTTTATTATATCGGAAATAATTGTCCTATAACCTTGTACTATCAAAGGTATAGCGAATTCCACTATATATCTAGGGGTATTCCCCCAATAAAATAAATGGGTGTATTTGCCGATTGTAGAAGTGAATACATAGTCGATATTTGTATCATACCAATTGCGAAAGAGCATTGGAAAATGAAACAAGGAATTTAGTACTTGTCTTAAAAAGTAAACTTTGAAAAGTTGGTTCTATCAGACCGAAGACGTATAAGTTGTATTACAATCATGCTTATAGTTAGTTTACGGAATGAACAATGCATGACTGCTAGGGAGAGTAGGTATCATATAATAATATGTGTTTGCCTGACTTATGACTACGAAAAAATGACATAAGTACTCATTGACTTGAGTTCTGCCTTTGATACATTACTATCACTAGCAGCTGCATTGTGTTTTTTTAACCGATTTTTCATCTAAGATATATGCTTCTTGATTAGAAGCGAAAGACGTAAATACTCATTGGGATTGACTATTGCATTCTAAGAAATACTCTCAAAAAGTTGAGAGTATTTCTTTATTTTAAGCCTATTGGTTTTATTATTGATATAGCTATCCTGCTGATCTACGTTTATAAATTATAAATGACCCTTATACAGACATATCGATTTCCCCAATCCCTATTCGTCCAGATCTCATTCTGGTTAATGGCATTCTATACGCCATTGTGTGCTCAGACCTCTTTGGATAGCACGTATAATTATACCCAATTAAATGAAAATCTGAAGAAAGCCAGAGATGAGAAAGACATCAATGAGTTAGCCGTAAATTATTATCTCTTAGCAAATTTTGAGGCTGAAATAAATGCGAATCAAATTCAAGCTTTTGATTACTACACAAGAGCTATAGAATATTACAGAATTTTAGATAATAAGGATAAGATCAATGAAATCAAATACGTAATCGGTAATAGATATGCTGATGCTGGACTTTATAAAGAAGCTATAGATCAATATGAAGAACTATTGGATTTCTATGAGAAAAATGATAATCTTTATATGCGTACATACCTATTTGCTAAATTGGCAGATGTGTATCATATCACTGGAGATATAGATCAAGAATATGAGTATCTCCAAAAATCCATAGAACTAAATAAGAGCTTGCTCGACACTTCTTTAATGATTGACTTTATGCTGAAGAAGTCGAGAAATTATATTTCACTAAATGAAAGTGATAGTGCATTGGTAATGTCGTTTCAAGCCTTCAAAATAGCAGATAAGGTCAATGATAAACTAAGGCTGAGTCAAAGTCTTTTTGAGATAGCACAAATCAATTTTCAAAAGCAAGAGTATGGCAAAGCATTAAAGTATTATACGGATGCAGAATTGATTATTCCCAAGAAACCATATAGTATTGATCGGAGAGATATTTATATGCAACTATCAGAAGTCTATGATTCTCTAGATAGACATGAAGAAGCCTATGACTATGCTTTGAAATATGCTTTTATCAATGATAGCATTTTAAATCACGACAAGGTACAAGCAGAGTATAAACTAGCATTGAGATTTGAGACTAATGAAAAGAAAAAAGACATAGCTAATCTCGAACAAGAGAAAGAGAAAGAAAAAGAAAAGAACAAACAGCAATCGCGAGCATTGTATTTTCTTTCTGCAGGATTGGCGATGTTACTTGCGCTAGTATATTTTATTATTCGATTTTATACGACGCGGATAAGAGCTGAAAAAATTATTACGCAGCAAGAGAAGGAAATTAGAATGCGAAAAATCAAAACATTAGAAGATGATGTGAAGATGAAAGGTATGCAATCTATGATCGCTGGACAAGAAATGGAACGTGAACGGATTGCTCAAGATCTTCATGATAGTCTCGGAGGCTTATTATCTACGGTCAAGCTTCAATTTGATAGTGTACAATCCAAAAATGAAGAGATTAAGAATCTGAAAGAATATAAGAATGCTAATAAGCTTTTAGATTCTGCAGTAGAAGAGGTGCGATCTATTTCGCGAAATCTCCAACCTGGTGCATTGGCTGAGTTGGGCTTAGTGCCAGCATTAAAAGATCTAATCAATAATTTTGATGGAGAGCATTATCCAGATGTAGATTTGCAAGTGTATGATATACCTAAGAAGATTGATAATATTGTTGCCTTATCAATTTTTAGGGTGATTCAAGAACTCCTTTATAATTCTGTAAAACACGCTAAGGCATCAGAAATTCTAATACAGGTCAATAAAGAAGACGATGAATTAGTAATACAGTTTGAAGATGACGGAATTGGATTTGATATGGAGAATCTGAAACACAAAGGAATGGGATTAGAAAATATAAAATCTAGGATAGACTTCTTAAAAGGCACAATTGCATTTGATAGTAAAGAAGGTGAAGGGCTATCTGTTTTGATCCACGTGCACTACCAGTAGGAGATCCAAATTCCAAATTCCAAATCTCAAATTCCAAATTCCAAATCCCAAAATCTCAAATTCCAAATCTCAAAATCTATATGTTCGCTAATCTTCGCGTTCTTGATTCTGATGAAAGTACCTTGTCTAACAGTATTTATTTTTAAAGTTCCCACTGCTTGCCAGTATGAAAGACTGTACCTTTGAAAAGTGCCACCACCTTATTTTCTTGATTGGTTATTTTAACATTGTAAATCGCAAGTCTTTTGGATTTGTTATGCATACTAGTTTCGGCAGTTAAAATGTCAGCTACTTGGACAGGTCTTGTATGAGAGATAGACGTTTCGATAGATACTGCTTGTTCGCCCCAACTATTACTTGCAAAAGCGAACGCACTATCGGCCAAAGAATATGTGATGCCACCATGCGCGATGCCAAAACCATTTGTCATTTCAGGTCTGACCGTCATGCTTACTTTAGCATAGCCTTGCTCTATTTCTACAAGGTTAATTCCTAGCCACTGAGAGAATGCGTCTTTATCATACATACCAGATTGTACGATGTCTTTGGGAGTTGGATTCATGATTTTACTTACGTCTTAATGTTTTATGAAAGTAATACGATTATCTTTATCATTCAGAATGCTAACTAATCTTTTCTGAAGTTAATTGAATGAAAGTAACTAGGATCTTCAAAATATTGCTCTTACTATTAGTTCTGATTAGTATTGGTTTGGCTGTTGGTGTTTACAAAGTTAATCAGCCTCATATATATGAAGGAGTGCATTCCGCTACGAATGACAATACACTTTCGATCATATTGATTGATGGCTGGAGTCAGAAGCTAATGCAAGAATCATTGGCTAAAGGATTGATGCCTAATGTGCAATCGATGATAGATGAGGGAATTTATATTGAAAATGGTATAGGCTCTTTTCCAAGTATGACAGGATATGCATATTACCCTTTTCTAACTGGAAGACCAGCAACAGATAGCGGTATTTTGGGCTTACGTTGGTTTGATCGTTCTTTAGATAAAGGCAACTTACGTAATTATGTGGGACGTACTAATGTTTGGCTCAATCAAGATATCGTAGATAGCATTCCTACATTTTTCGAACGAAGTGGAGAAAATTATACTTGCTCAATCAATAGTTTTATGAATAGAGGAGTAGCTGATGGATCAGTAACAGGATGGGCATTGACGACCGCAAAATTTAGAGATAGATCTTTTGTCAATGTGTTGCAAAATATTCCATTTGCTGGTGATGAATTGACAGTAGATTATTATCAACATGAGACAAATATCATACAGCAAGGTCAAAAGCAATTACAACGCAATCCGAAAGTGCAATGGTTGACTTTACCTTCACCAGATGCAAGTGTACATGTCGATGGATATACACAAGAGTATAATCATTTATTATTACATATAGATAGTTTGGTAGGGGCTTTCCGAGGCACTATTGATTCATTGGGACAGAGCAAAAGCAGAATGCTAGCATTACTTACAGATCATGGTGTTGCGGATGTCAAAACGAATATAGATATCCCTGGAAAATTGTTAAGTGAATATGGAATATCACTCTATCGCGGTAATTCTTTAAACTATACGAGTATGCTGCTTGATCAACCTTTAGATGACATCGTAGAGCATGATGGCCATTTTGTTATCAATGGAAATTTAGCGGCTCTGATCTATATGAAAGACTCAAGTCAAGAAGGAAAAGAAGCTTGGAGAAAAAATATATCTTATGAATTATTAACGGCCTATCCTGCAGATAAAAGTGTTGTACATATTCCAAAAGCTATCGCAAAATTAGAGGGAGTGGAAATGGTGATGTACCAAAAGAATGACACTACTGTAGTTTTAGAAAATTCTAAAGGCACTGCAGAAATTTTGATGAGAGATTCTCTTTTCAGTTATTTGGTGCATACTGCCGATCCTTTAGATTATACGCAATATGGTTTAGGTGATACCATGATGACAAAAGATGAATGGATCGAAAGTACAATTGATTATGAGTATCCAGATGCAGTATATCGCATCGCGCAATTTATGCAAATGAAAGACATCGGCGATATGGTTGTCACCACAAAAGAAGGGTACGATTTAGCTCCTGATTATGAAGTAATCGTGGGTAATTATAAAGGTGGGCATGGAGGCATTCATGGCGATCAATTGAGAGTGCCGTATGTAATTTTTAATGGAGGAAAAGACATAAAAAAGTTCGATTATATGCGTTCGGAAGATGTAGGATTGTATTTTGAGGAATGGCTGTTTGCAGATAAAGAGTAGTAGAATTTTCAGTTCACCAATCGCTTCTATCAGTCACACTTAGAGATCATAAAGCAATGAAGTGATCGGTAAGCTGGCAGAGATTGATGAGCACAAATGGTAGAGAGATAAAAGTAGTTATTTGCCTATGACAAGTAGTAGAATTTTCTGCTCAGCAATCGCTTCTTTCAGTTACGCTTAGAGATCAGAAAAAGCAGTGAAGTGATCGGTAAGCTCGCAGAGATTGATGCGCACAAATGGTATGTGGATAAAATTAGTTATGATAACAAGTAGTAGAATTTTCTGCTCATCAATCCCTCCTTTCAGTAGCGCTTAGAGATCAGAAAAAAAGCAGCGCAGTGATCTGTAAGCGAGTATCGATTGATGAGCACAAGCGGAAATAGGCAAACATCCCATCTCTCAATCTCTTCTCTCGACCTCTCTCAATCTCATTCTAAAAATCTACACCTTCCTTCTCAACCAAGGACAAACTCTATATCTTTCTTCATGATAAAAGTCATATAGCTCGTCTAAGGTCTTCACGACATTGGCATATCCCATTTCTTTTCCCCAAGCCAATAATCCTTTTGGATAGTTCACTCCTTTGGTCATGGCCGTCTCTACGTCAGACTCAGAACAAATGCCCATATAAACTGTATCCGCCGCTTCATTAATCAACATACAGATGATTCTATTGAGAATTTCTTTTCCTAGTTTTTCGTCTTTAGTAGCTTCAGGATTTTTGGCTCCTTCGGCGTAATCATAAAATCCTTTCCCAGTTTTACGGCCAAGGTAACCCGCTTGCACAAGTGATTTTTGCGCGAAGGCAGGTCGATATCTTGGATCATAATAAAATGATTTCCAAACTGATTCTGTCACTTTATAATTGACATCATGTCCAATATAATCTGTCAAGGTAAATGGTCCCATTCTGAAACCTCCTAGCTCAGTCATAGCCCAATCTATAGTAGGTACATCAGCAATACCTTCTTCCAATATTCGCATCGCTTCACTGTAAAATGGTCTGGCTACTTTGTTAACGATAAATCCTGGAGTGTCTTTGGCTATCACAGTATCTTTTCCCCAAGCATCAATGATGGACCTTGCTTTTGTATTGATCCCTTCTGATGTCTGGACCGCAGGAACGATTTCCACTAATTTCATAAGTGGTGCCGGATTAAAAAAGTGAATACCGCATACCTGATGAGGACGCTTCATAGCACTAGCAATCTCTGTTACCGAAAGCGAAGAAGTGTTGGTAGCAATGATCGTGTCTTCTGCCACTAATTCTTCGATCCCAGTCAATACTTTTTTCTTGATATCTAGATTTTCAATTATGGCTTCGATGATCAGATTGCAATCTTTGAGAGCACCTTGCTCAGTCGCATAATGGATACGTCCAAAGATCGCTTTAGTTTCCATATCAGTTAAGCGTCCTTTCTCTACTAATCGATTGAGGATTTTTAATAGTTTATCCCTAGACCTTGTTAGGGATTCTTTTTGGGTGTCTATCAATACTACCTCCCAACCTGCTTGCGCGGCTACTTGCGCAATGCCTGAACCCATGGCTCCAGCTCCAATTATTCCTACCGTATTGCTCATTTTATTTTCCTTTGAAAGTCGGTTTTCTTTTTTCTAAAAATGCATCTACTCCCTCTTTGTAGTCTTCAGAATGACTTGCTAATTCTTGATACCTACCTTCTAAAGCGAGCTGTTGGGTAAGTGTGTTAGTCATGGATTCATTAAGAAGTGTTTTGGTCATGCCCAATGCTTTGGTAGGCATATTAGCTAATTTAATTGCTAGCTTTTTACTTTCTTCTACAAATGTTTCGACAGGAAATACTTTATACAACATTCCCATTTGAAGGGCATCCGCAGCAGAAACTTTATCGCCTAACATCATTAAAGCACTTGCTCTTTGAAGACCTATTAACCTAGGAAGTGTAAATGTGCCGCCACTATCAGGGATCAATCCAATTTTACTAAATGCTTGTATAAAACTAGCGGCTTCACTTGCCACTACTACATCACACGCTAAGGCAATATTAGCTCCTGCACCTGCAGCTACACCATTGACAGCTGCTACGACTGGCTTATGAAGATTGCGGATTCTTTCTACAGTAGGGTTATAATGATCTTTAACGATGGAAGGTAATTCTGGTCCATTAGGATCTACAATTTCTCCAAGATCTTGTCCAGCGCAGAATGCTTTTCCAGCACCCGTGATATAGACTGCTCTTACTTCATCATCGTCTCGGGCTTCGTCTAAGGCTTTATGAAAGGCAAATGCCATTTCTTGCGTGCCACTATTATATTTATCTGGCCTATTGAGCGTAATGTATAGTACACCATCATTTATTTCTGTAAGGATTACTGCCATAGTTGTATATAATTTTTAGTCTCCAAAGGTAAGTATTAGGATTTATCCAATAATGATTCTTAAATTACATTTCGCCTTACGCAGCACAAATGCTTTGAAATAGGTCTATAGATTAGAAACAACCAACCAAATTATGATTGCAAGACTCTTACAACTTGGAATGCTACTCATTTTTACATTGCAAATTTCAGCACAATGCGTAGATCCTAACGATTTTCCGGAAAATGATAATCCATGCCCAACAGGCGAAAATCCTCCAATAGATCTTTCTATAGATAGCTCACACAATGGTACTACTTGTTGTGCTCGTGGAGCTAATGATGACCCTAATTTCGATTTTGCTAATGTTGAATGCAGCGGAGGCACTGACGATGACGCTGTGTGGTATACTTTTACTCCAAGTGGTACAGGTGATGGATTTTATATATATGTCCAGTCAGTTGGTGGCGCAAATGGTATTTCTGGAAATACAGCTGTCGAGGTTTACAGTACAGAAGATCCTAATGGCGGGTGCACTGGTAATTTGACTTTTGAAAAATCTTCATGTGGGTCGGTCACCTCAGAAATTGAAGTGGAAATTGCGCTTTGCGATCCTTCACTACTCTATTATATCAAAATAGCCAGTGAAGAAGAAAATTGCGGAACTTATAATATTACAGTGTCGGAAAGGACATCTGACTGTTCTGCTGATGCTTGCGAAGATGCAGAAGTATTATTAACACTAACACCAAGTGATTGCGAAGAGGGAGAAGAGATTCTGTCGATAAATGGCTGCTTGCAATTTGCCTGTCCAGAAGATATCAACATAGCTTGTGTGACGGATCAGGCACCTACAGTATGGTACCAATTTCAAATTGATACTGATCTAGCAACTTTGTTAGTGACACAAGTAGAGGCCGATGGCTTTGATGCCGTTTGGAATATATGGCAATCTACTACAGGATCATGTGATGATATGATTCCTGTTTCTCAACCTACGCCTGATCCTGCACCTTCTTTCCCATGTAGCGATTCTGATGGTGATCCTTCCAATAATTTTATTGTTCCGATAGTACAAGATCCTCCTGGTGTTCCAGCCACATATTGGATATCTATCTCTGCTGTAGGAGAAATTACAGATCCTAATTTCACATTAAATTATGGATCTTCTTTGGGTTGTATTGCGTGTAGCGGAGATGACGCCTTTGATTGTGGCAATGGAATTTTTGAAGCTTTTGTAGATGGTGAAGAAGTCGCGCTTGAGGACTATCAAAATTTTTGTCCTGGACAAGAGGTTGAAGTTTGTGTGGCCTTTAATTATAATACAGCAGGTACAGGAAATGACTGGCTGCATGGCATCATTCCTATTTTTGGCAATGGTTGGGATCTAGAAAATTCTGATATAGAAAGTGCTGAATTAGGAGGTGGATGGGAATGGATAGATGCAGAAGGCCCTTGCGCTACTATAACGTCTATCTATTCATTACCTAATCTATGTACTTATGTGGAAAATGATATTCTAAAATTGTGTAATACGGCTTGTGATCCCAATTGCCCTTGTGAAGGTCCCTTGCTTCCAGAATCACCAGTACCCAGTGGTTGGTTTTGGAATAGCGATGGAGGAAGTACTACATGCGTAAATGGATCATGTATTCCTTTAGAGCAATATGGTGTGCCTGGCGGAGTGAATATAGATGTAGATTTTTGTTTTCTCCTAATGACTAATTCTATTTCTGATTGCTCTAATAATGATCTTAGTGTTTCTTTTCAAACGACCTCTGACGCAGTGACGGGTTGTTGGGAAGACAATCCATGTAATATCGATCCATCCATTTCAGGACCTAATTGGGAAATAAATTGT
>CALBEE010000191.1 GCA_937927575.1 uncultured Saprospiraceae bacterium
CCCAACAAAGATTATGACCTTCCTACTTTCGAAATTAAAGCCTTAGAAAATGCTTTTGATGAAATTGAGTTATTAGGGTTTCCTTTATGTTCTCCATTTTTATTACTCAAAGATGAGATACCCACAGACAAATTTTTGGCCAGACATTTTGCAGAATATAAAGATAAAGTGATCGCGATCTATGGCTATCTTATATCTATCAAAAACACATCGACAAGTAATAAAAAGAGAATGCAATTTGGGACCTTCTTAGACTATGAAGGTCAATGGATAGACACCGTACATTTTCCTCCAGTAGCCGCACGTTATCCCTTTAGAGGAAAAGGCATATATCTACTCACTGGCAAAGTAGTAGAAGAGTTTGGATTTTACACTTTAGAAGTCATAACGATGGAGCGATTGACTTATGTAGAGGATAGTCGATTTTCGATGCAGATGGAATAATAGAGCTTACATCAACCCCAAAATTCTAATATGAGTAAACTCAAAACCTAATTGCCAAACCTATAAACTACTCCACGATATAAGATATTTATCACATTACAATAAATTAGAGTATTTTACTTCTTAAATATTCTTTTTTGCAACTATGATTTTCCGCTTTTTCCTAATTATCACCCTACTTAAATTCGCCAATCTTTGCATAGCTCAATCTATCATCGTCAAACCTTATCTACAAAATGCATCACCTACAGAGATCGTAGTCATGTGGGAAGTCGATGCGATCGGCACAGGAAGTGTATGGTATGGTGATTCTCCTTTTGATCTTACTACAGAGATCGCGAGTACTACAGTAGTCGGCAATGGTAGCACGGAGATCCATACAGCAATCATAGATGGTCTATTAACGCAACACAAGTATTATTATAAAATCGTAATGGAAGATGGTACCGAATCCTATGTGTATCACTTCGTCACTCCACCCACGAGCGAGAGTAATAGGTCTGTGCAGATCGTAGCTATGAGTGATATGCAGAGAGATGGATCACATCCTAATAAATTTAAAGAGATTGTAGAAGATGGCATCATTGCTCTTATCATGGACCAAGGAAATGATATTACGGATCTAGAAGCAGTCATGATTCCTGGTGACCTTGTACCTACTGGAGGATCTTATAATCATTGGAAAGATTATTTTTTTGCGCAGAGTGATAGTCTATTTGGTCGTATACCTTTTTATCCTGTACTGGGCAATCATGAATATTTTGGGAGTGGCGGACAGGCTAATTTTTTAAAATATTTTAACCTTCCTACTAATGGTCCCACTGGCATGGAAGAGAGAGCTTGGTATAAAGATCTGTCGAATGTGCGAATGATCGGATTTGATAGTAATGCTAATGGAGCGGATCAAGACACACAGCTATTATGGTTAGAAGATCTACTGAATACTACTTGCTCTGAATCGCATATCGATTTTGTATTTGCAGAATTACATCATCCACATTTGTCAGAACTTTGGACTCCAGGAGAAAGTAACTTTACAGGCGAAATCATCGAATTATTAGAAGGCTTTACTGCAGATTGTAATAAAGCATCTATTCATTTTTTTGGTCATACGCATGGTTACAGCCGAGGACAATCTAGAGATGATCAGCACCTTTGGGTCAATGTGGCTACTGCTGGTGGAGCTATAGATAATTGGGGAGAATTTCCGAATGCAGATTATGAAGAATTTGTAAAAAGTCAAGACGAATATGGTTTTGTATTGGTGGAGTCTGAAGCCGGATTAGATCCATATTTTGTTTTGAAGCGATATGGTCGAGGCGATCAAGATATGATAGAAGATAATGTACTGAGAGATGAAATCGTTATTCGCAATAAAGAAAACGGTCCTCAGACCCCAACTAATATTTATCCTATAGGCGGTTCACATTTTAGTCCATGTATCATATTGGAAGCTTCGCAATTTGATGATAATGAAGACGTACATCAAGCGAGCCATTGGCAAATTGCAGAGGCTAACGACTTCACTAATTCTGTGATCTTAGAATCGTGGAAACAATCAGAAAATTGGTACAACGAAATCGATACCCAAGCCGATGATGATTTGACCAATGAAAATATTAATGGACTATTGCCAGGAGAAAATTACTATTGGCGTGTCAGATATAGAGATCAATATCTAAAATGGAGTGAATGGTCTACCCCTACCTCTTTTGATGTATTAAGCGCGGATACGATTAGTACTAATCTATTGACTAATGGCGATGCTGAAGATGGCATCAATGGATGGATAGGTGATATAGAAGCCTTAGAAAATGCGGAGTGTAATTCTATCTCGGCATATGAAGGCATTGCTAATTTTGCAGTAGGTGGCGTCTGTGCTAACGAATCCAGCGTAGGTACCGCATACCAAGAGATTGACCTATCGGCTTATGCGGTGGATATAGACAATGATATTCTTTCCATTTACTACAATGGATATATGAGAAATTTTAATGGCAGTGATATTCCAGAAGCGTATTTGGAATATTATGACATAGATGATAATCTCCTCTCTACCACTTCTGCCATTTCTAATACTACCGATGTATGGACCAATACCATAGCCAATGAGCCAATTCCTACCCAAAGCCGATCGTGTAGATTAGTCTTGAAAGGCACGAGGAATGCAGGAAGTGATAACGATAGCTACTTTGATGCTTTTGAGCTCTATATCGGAGAAAGAAGTGCCTGTAATAGTTGCGTAGGTAATAGTAATGTGGATATGGACAACGATGGTTTTTGTGATGATTTGGATTGTAATGATGATAATACATCTATCTTTCCTGGGGCGCTAGAAATTTGCGATTTATTAGATAATAATTGTGATGGTCGTGCAGATCTAGGTGATACCATACGATGGACTGGATTAGGTGCCAATTCCAATTGGAGTACAGGGGCCAATTGGAACCAGAACTTTCCTCCGCTACCCTGCCAATTTGTAATTATAGATGATACTGCCGATGTGCTAGTCGATGGATCTTTTTCTTGTAAAGGTATTAGAGTAAGTCCATCTAATACACTGACAATACCTGCACAGAACACACTCATAGTGAATGGTGATCAAACAGGAAACCTTTCAAATATGACCATCGCCGGTACATTATTAAACGATGGTATATGTATTATTAAAAATGCAGCTGGTAAATGCCTAGACATTTATGGAACAGTCACCAATGAAGGCGTACTCCGAATCACAAACTCTGTAGAAGAAAGTATCTATATCAATGAAAATGGATTATTTCAAGGAAATGGAGAGGTGGAGGTCGAAAATTGATTTTTGTGAATGTAGCGATACGATCCGCTAGGCACACGTGAGTTATTGGAGCTACAAGGCACATTGTCATATTGACCAACTCGATATCCGATTTTGTTAGTAAAGGATTTACCATAAATACTAGCTCCTAATATGTGTTCAATCATGGATTTATGCCTTGATTTTAACACTTTATCTCGAAATTGGATGAGGTTCGTATATCCCTAACTTCTAAAAAATAAATGAATTTGTTTGGCGCTTTAACTACTTCAGCATAAATTGGTGGACCAATTTGATGTTTATGCTGTAGTGGCAAGTGTTTTATTATTACATTTTGCCCATATTCAGTAGCATCAAACAGTTTAAATGCTTAATACTTAATACTTTAATAACTCACTTTAGATTTTTAATAAATGAAAAAAACATTAACAATGAAAAATTTATTCGGTTTAGGAAACAGGAATATCATATTAATGATGTGCTTCTTCCTATCACTTGTCGTTATTACTTCTTGCGGTGACGATGAAAACATGGATCCAGATCCAGATCCTTCTACAGTTGTCGCTAATTTCGCTTCACAAGTTGATGCTGATAATTCATTAACGTATACTTTCACTAACAACTCAGTAGTAAACGGAATCGATGATAAGACCTTTACTTCTTCTTGGAACTTCGGAGGAGACGGAACTTCTACAGACGAAAACCCTACTTACACTTTTTCTGGTGAAGGATCTTATGATGTAGTATTAACAGTAACTGCAACAGATGGTGTGACGGCTACTACAAATGAAGTAATCGAAGTGACTGCTCCTAAAAACAGGTATGCAGTAATTACAGACCTTACTGATGATACAGGAGAGCTAAGAATAGCATTTGACTCTATCCAAACAGGAAGAGTAACTTATATGTACCGTGTAGCTGCAGGTCCAGTAGATATGGATATCAAAGATGCATTTATTAATGTTTCTGGTACTTCTACAAGTGGTGATGATGCTATTGTTGAGGTAAGACTTAAGGACAATGCTCCACATGAATTCAGAGAAGGAGCTTCAGATGAGACAATTGCTGCGGCTAATTTCCCAGAAGGATTAGCTGACACATGGATACCAATCGAAGTAAGTTGGGCATCTGATGGTGTAGGTACGCCAACGTATACTGTAATCATAGGTGGTCAAACAGTTATCATGGATGCTGTAAGTACTACTAATGGTGGTGATGGTGATGTACCAGGTCACTTAGCAGCGACTATTGACGGTGCTCATACAGTACAGTGGAAATACAATTCAAACTCTAGTATCAATGATGGGTTTTATCATGTAGATGATATCGTATTATACTCTTCAGATTCTGGAACTGAAACTGTTGTTTTCGAAGATAACTTCCAAGGAAGAACAGCTGGAGAAAATCTAGATCCTGATGTAAATCTTGACTCACCTTACCATCCAAATTCTGCGGATGTAACTGTAGGTGAAGACCAATAAGATTTCGAAAATCTTTAAGAAAATACTTATGGAAAGTCATTTTCCGTAAATTGAAAAGGGGAACGTCTATTAGACGTTTCTCTTTTTCTTTTAATGGCTATTTTTTAGCTAACTTTCAAACTTAATACACCTCTTACAAATAAGCAGGTGCTCTTCATAGATGGATTATTCAAATTGATTTTTACAGTCAAGGATCTTATTCCAATGTTATCAAATAAGAGTACTATATAATGATTATGAGCATTAAAAGATGGACCATAGTAATTTTGAGTTTCATTGGATACTATTCAGCTCAATGTCAAGAATCCTCACAATTAATCTACTTAGATCAAGGCGAATTAACCTATGTTCCTTTCGCTATGGAAGGTCAATCTAATGCGGTCAATACTATTCCGGATTTTTCGCATGCTGGATACATGGGAGGAGGCGTAGCTCTTCCGTCCAATATTCCTATAGTGGCTACAGTGACACCAGAAGCAGGAGATGATACTCAAAGGATACAAAATGCCATAAGTGAAGCAGAGTCTCTCACGCCTGATCAAGATGGATTTAGAGGTGTCGTACTCATCAAGGCAGGTCATTATAGCTTAGAAAATCTTCTTGCCATCAGAAAGTCAGGTGTAATATTAAGAGGAGAAGGACAAGGACTTAATGGAACGGTTCTGCATGCTAATCCAAGAGTGGCACATAGTATCATCAGTATTTTAGGCTCTGGGGGAATTTTTCTGGATGAATCTTCGCAACAAACAATTACTTCAGAATATGTAGCCGTAGGTTCTTATTCTTTGGCTATAGAAGATGCATCTAGTTTTGAGGTTGGTGATAAAATCGTAGTGATGAGAACACCCAATCAAGTGTGGATCGATGAATTAGGTATGGATCAAGAAACACTATGTGAAGGTAAAAGTGGATGCGTAGGCTGGACGCCTAGTTCTTATTCTATTCGTCATGAAAGAATCATTACAGAAATTTCTGGAAATACCATTAGCATAAATATACCTATGGTTGATGTTATCGAAGAAGCATATGGAGGAGGAACCATTTCAAAGATATCAGCCTCAAATCGCATCGAAAAATGTGGAGTCGAAAACATGAGAATTCAATCCTTTTATATTGGTAACTCCGATGAGTCACATGCTTGGACTGCTATCAAATTAGAGGACTCAGAAAATTGTTGGGTAAAACAAGTAACTGGACAATATCTTGCTTACAGTACAGTGAATATTGAAGATTCGAATTTTACCACAGTACAAGATTGCGCCTACATAGACCCTAAGTCTCAGGTGACTGGCGGTAGAAGATATTCTTTTGCTGTCCAAAATGGATTAGGAAATCTATTTCAACGATGTTACGCCAAAAGTGGAAGGCATGACTTTACCACTGGATCTAGAGTCACAGGCCCCAATGTATTTTTGGATGGCTTGGCGGAAAATGCTCAATCAGATATTGGCCCACATCATCGATGGGCTACAGGAATTCTTTTTGACAATATCAAAGGAGGATCCACAAGAGTCTGGAATCGAGGAAACTCTGGAAGTGGACATGGATGGGCAGGCGCTCAAACCATGTTTTGGAATATGGAATCATATAGCGGAGAGTTTAGAGTCGATAGTCCTTTAGGTGGAAGAAATTGGGGAATTGGATGTACTGGATCTGAACAGACCGGTCAAGGATTTTGGGAAAATTGGGGTACTCATGTACAGCCTAGAAGTCTTTATCTACAGCAATTAAAAGATCGATTGGGTGAAGAAGCTATTGCAAATATATCCATAGCCGAACAGGAATCTAATGATATATATGAGCTACTCAGCGCTTGGGCAGGTCAAGGTGATTTTGCTGATAGAGGATTTCAAGGTGAAATACCAGAAATAAGTTTTACCAATCCAAGTGAGCCTATAGATGTATCCATCTGGGCGGGTGGCGATATTCAACTCGAAGCTAATGATAGCGATGGGACTATTCAGAATGTAAAATTACTTATCAACGGAGAGCCTATAGCCAGCTTAAATGAAGCGCCCTTTACTTTCGGCAATGTGACCGCACAAATTCGAAATCTATCTCACGAAATTCATTTCTTACAAGCCATCGTTACAGACAATGATGGAAATACTAATAGTACTAGATTAGAAATTTTGGGTGGAGAAGCACCTGAAGAAGAAGAGGAAGAGGAAGAAGAAAAGAGGGAGCAAATTAAAATCTATCCTAACCCTTCGTCAAATGGAGAGCTCACTATAGAGATGAAAGAAGATGGCTTATATTCCGTTAGCATTTTTGATGCCTTAGGACGAAAAGTAAGTCATTTCCAATTTGAAGGTAATGAATATCACTTCATAAGTCATGGGCTAACTTACGGTATCTATATTATGGAAATCCGGAGTGAAGAAGAAGTCATATTCCTGAGTAAATGGAGTATCCAATAAAAAAGCTTGGTTTTTGCTCTCGTAAAAGGACCAAATTATCCATATATTTCTCAAGTATTATGTAGTATCTAGCGAGTTTCATAGCAGCTTTGTGAAAATTAAATTGTTAAAAGACAAATTGGTTGACCAATTATTCTTTGGTATGAATAAAATTCATTTAATTTGACATATCGAGTTAAAACTGTGCCAAATACTTAAGGGCAAATCACTTGCTATTCTATTCAGTTTTTTCATTCGAGGATAATACTACTTCCGCGAAAGAATAAGAATTGGCTTCACAGGCAAACTCGTGATTAGACAACTTTAAAAAATTATTACAAATGAATTATTTACTACAAAAAACTACTAGACTTAGCATGAGGGTCATAGGGCTCTTTATTCTATTTGTCTGCTTGACATCCGTAAGTGCGAATGCACAAGATGTTGTGAGCGGTAAGGTCACTGATGGAGTCGGTGAAGCTTTAATTGGAGTATCAGTTACTATTCAAGGTACCACGAATGGTACAGTTACTGACATCGACGGTAATTTTAGCTTAGAAGCACCTGCTAACTCAGTACTCGATATTTCGTATATCGGTTTCAAAACACAATCTATCCCTGTGGATGGACAAAAAAACATCAATGTCACTTTAGCAGTTGATTCAGAAGTTCTGGATGAAGTTGTAGTAATTGGATACGGTAGTGTCAAAAAGAGTGATGTCACTGGTAGTGTATCTTCTGTGAAAGCTGAAGAAATACAAGCCTTTCCAGTATTGAATGCAGGGCAAGCGCTTCAAGGTAGAGCCGCTGGTGTATCCGTGCAAACTCAAAATGGTGGTGAGCCAGGTGCAGATATCTCCATTAGAGTTCGTGGTAGTTCATCACTTAACGCGAGTAGCGACCCATTAGTAGTAGTGGATGGTTTTGTAGGAGCTTCTTTTCCACAACAAAATGATATCGAATCTATAGAGATATTAAAAGATGCATCAGCAACAGCAATATATGGATCAAGAGGTTCTGGAGGTGTAATACTTGTGACTACCAAAAAAGGTAAAGCAGGAGACGCAGTCATATCACTTAATTCTACTTACTCTGCTCAAGAGACTACTAATAGATTAGACTTATTAGATGCTGATGGTTTTGCGGAATATCAAAATATGATCCGTGCTAATGCAGGAGATCCACCTTACGCTCAAGGTGAATTTGACACTGATTGGCAAGACGAAATATATAGAGCTGGAAGTACTCAAAATCACCAGTTATCAGTTTCTGGAGGTACGGATAATGTTAACTATTATCTATCAGGTACTTATTTTGATCAAGAGGGAATCGTTGTAAATTCTAACTTCGAAAAGATTCAGTTTTTAGCTAATGTAGATGTACAAGCGAGTGATAGATTAAAAATTGGAATGAACAGCATCGCTAGTCGTAGCACACAAAATGGTGTTTCTACACAATCAACTGGTAGAGATGCTATTGGTTCGGTAAATGGTGGTGGAGACGATGTAGTAGCTCTCGCTTTCAGATTCGCACCTGATGTAGGAAGATTTAATGAAGCTGGAGATTTTTCTCAAAATACGGTTGGGGATGATATAGAAAATCCTTGGGCAGTAGCTACACAAATTACAAACGAAACCAAAACAGATAATGCAAGAACTAATGTTTATGCGGACTACAAAATTTTGGAAGGATTGAACTTTAAAACCACTTTGGGATACAGAACTCAAAACGGAAGAGAAGGTTACTTCAAGCCTCAAACATTTGTACTTTCTGCGGGTGGAGCATTCTTAGAATCTGTAAAAAGAACTAATTTATTGAATGAAAATTACTTGACTTATACTACGGCAGTAGGACAAGGAAATTGGACTACAACAATAGGTCATTCATATCAAAAAAATACTACGGAAGGATTCGAAGCAGGTGCAAGAGGCTTACTGACGGATGCTTTTGATTGGCATAACTTAGAGGCTGGACAAATAGAACAACGTGATATCGATTCTCGTTTTTCTGAATCAGAAATCGAATCTATTTTTGGACGTACTAACCTAGAGTGGGCTAACAAATATTTGATCACAGCTACAGTACGTAGAGATGGAGCATCAAACTTTGCTGAAAATAATAAGTACGCTATTTTCCCTTCTCTTGCATTAGGTTGGAAAGTTTCAAACGAAAGTTTTTTAATTGATAATGAAACTATATCAAATCTAAAACTAAGAGCTAGTTACGGTCTTACAGGTAATCAAGCCATTGGGCCATATGAATCACTCGCTACCTACCGTGTACAACCGCCTTCAGCAGTTGGTGGCGCTTTCGGAGTGGACTTAGCGCGTGAAGCAAATCCAGATTTAAAATGGGAAACCTCATACCAGACAAACATTGGATTAGATCTTGGTTTGTTTGAAGATAGAATTCAAATCAGTGCAGACTATTACAATATAGATACTGAAGATCTTTTAGCAGTTGATAGAGCTTCAAACTTTTACTTAGGAGCAACGGATTTAGATGTACTTAGAAATGTTGGAGCTATAAACAATTCAGGAATAGAACTTTCAATAACATCTACCAACATCAATACAAATGATTTTACTTGGACATCTAATGTAAACTTCTCTAGAAATAGAAATGAAGTAGTAGAGTTATCATCAGGTACAGAACTTATCGGTAGCGGAGCTCCAGGTTATTTCTCAGGAGCGACTACATACATACTACGTGAAGGAGAGCCATTAGGACAATTTTGGGGATTAGATTACCAAGGTGTATACCAAGGTGGAGCTATTCCAGCTGGTACTGCTTTAGCAGGATCTTCATTTGATG
>CALBEE010000192.1 GCA_937927575.1 uncultured Saprospiraceae bacterium
GGTGATCTCTCAGGCTTAGGCTGAGACACGAGTATGGTCTTGATTTTCTTATACGAATCCTGTTGAGTAGGTTGCTGTGCAGTGCTTATACCCTTTGACGCCATAAATACTTCGTTTGTTAACCCTGACTATTTAATTCTAATCGCAATTCCTATTGATCTCCTAGTATTCTCAATAGAATCAAAATAGGGGCGATTTCGAAGGTGCAAAGGTAAAGAAAAAATTGGAATATATGCTCTCCTACGAATCTAACACCTATTAGAAGTCCTCTAAGTAACCTTATTAGTAACAGTATGAGTATCAATCCGATACCTATATACATCGCTACTTTTCCAATCTCTAAAGGGCTAAATGCCACTACTAAATTGATAGGTATCAATGCTAAGCCTAAGAAGATATTGAATGTCATGATCGTAAAACTATATAAGCCACTATCCTTACCGATATTAAATATCTGTCCTAAAAACGCCATACTGATATGTCGAATAAGGTAAACACCAGTCACCGAAGCAAATACTATCAACCAGTTGCTAAAGCCGTTCAAACCACTATAATGCTTGGCGATGAGGTAAATGAAACATCCCAAATTGATAAAAAATACTACATATAGCATGATATAATGCCCTGTCAAACCACCATTTTCTTCCCTCCTCGAAAGTTTGAGTACATTTTCGTTGGTGATAGACTTTACGACTTTGGATAGAGCATTACGTTGCACATTTACCACTATAGCGAGTAATAGAAGCGTAAATAGAACGAGCCAAAAAATAAAAGTGTTACTCGAAGATTCAGTGTGTACTACCGATCTTTTATCTCCATTATTGGCCATTACTCGATTAGATGCAGATTGTTCTTTTAATTCACTCCGCCTCAATGGTATATGAGAGACTTCAAATGGATTATCAGATAGATAGTTCATATCATTTGCATCTATATCCACTTCACTGCTATCCTCATTATTATTGGTAGAAGCGTTTGTCGTATTGGAGAGTGAATCTGATAGAGTAGGACTCACCTGAGTATTGACAATCAAGGAATCATCACCTCTATAGACTTCAAAAGCATTACCTGTAGATCTAGAGTTAGGCCTAGCTTGCTCAGCAGTGCTTGAGTTGTTCTGTTCTTCATTAGTCCTGATGATTTCAAAGGGATTGGATCCCTGTTGTGCATGTACAACAAAGGCCAGCGATATCAGTATATAGACTGCTACGTATTTGATTATCAGTTTCACTCACACAAAGTTAAATTTTTTCTTCTCTTATCGAATATGCTCATATCGAATGCAAATCGCCAATTACCAAATGTAAATTCTCGTTAATAAGCTGTTAAGCAGAAGTCACAGCTAATGATAATCTATTATCTTACTCTCTGTTAACTAAATTTCGCTCTTAGGCATATGCCAGGAAACCTTATCAGACGACTACTTTTACTTGGAGCCTTAGCTATAATAGGTATTATCTCTATACAGTCCTATTGGTTGCTAAAGACATGGGATCTTAAGGATAAAGAATTCGATCAGACTGTGAATATCATGTTGCGTCATGTCGCTGAGAGAATCGCAAATTTCCATGAGTCGGAGTTGCCCAAAACACAACTGATCCAAAGACAGTCCTCTAATTACTATGCAGTCAACGTCAATAGCCCTATCAATGCGAGTGTATTAGAAGACTTCTTATATAATGAAATGGATAAGCATGGTCTAAATACTAATTTTGAGTACGCAGTATATGATTGTTTTTCTAAAGATCTTATCTACGGTAATTATTGTGAAATGGGAGAGCAGACAGACAAGCAAATTAAGTCTGAAGAGCTACCTACCTTAGATAATTTGGAATACTATTTCGTGGTGCGTTTTCCAGGAAGAGAAAGTTTTCTATTGAGTAATATGAATATGACTTTGGCTTTTGCAGCGATTGCAATAGTCTCAGTACTCTTCTTTATGTATTCCATTTGGGTAATCGTCAAGCAAAAAAGACTTTCGGAATTGCAACGTGATTTTATTAATAATATGACACACGAATTTAAGACTCCGATATCGAGTATCAAGATAGCAGCAGATGTACTTTCTAAAGATCCAAAAATTCAAGATGATGTAAGATTAAATAATTATTCTAAAATCATAAGAGATCAAAATCAAAGACTTAATGATCAAGTAGAAAAAGTATTAAATATTGCAAGGTTAGAAAAGGATAATTTGGAATTGAAGAAAGAGACTTTTGATCTTACCCAAGAGCTGAAAAATATTTTGGAAAACGAAAAAATTAAATTGAAAGATGGATTGCTGACTTACGATTTATTAAATGAAGAGGTGAGTATTATTGCGGATAAATTACATTTCACTAATGTGATTACCAACATATTAGATAATGCTATAAAATATAGTAAAGAAGAGCCAGAAGTACATCTTTCTATGCAACTGATAGGCAATAAGGTGAGAATAGCTATAAAAGATAAAGGTATGGGAATTCCTAAGGAACAGACCAAAGAGGTATTTGATAAATTTTATAGGATATCTACCGGTGATGTACATGATGTCAAAGGATTTGGCTTGGGATTATTTTATGTAAAAAATATATCTCAAGCACATGGATGGATTCCAAAGTTAGAATCTGAACTTGGAAAGGGAACTACTTTTACCTTAGATATACTTGTATAAGGTGACCGCTGTAACTATCGAAAAAAATAGATTTGAATTGAAAATAATTTTATGATGAATCAATACCTATAAAAGTGAATAAAATTAAGTCTGTAATACTGTTTGTTGACCAAAAAATGAAATGAAAATATGAGCGATAAAGCCACTATATTATATGTAGAAGATGATGAGACATTGAGCTTTGTGACCAAAGATAATCTAGAGCTTAATGGATATAATGTTGTTCATTTTGCAGATGGAAAATCCGCATTAGAACAATTTACAAAATACAATTTCGATCTTTGTATCCTAGATGTTATGCTACCAGAAATGGATGGATATACCTTAGCCAGTAATATTAGAAAATCTGATCAAGAAACCCCCATTTTATTTTTGACTGCAAAATCTCTAAAAGAAGACAGGATACATGGTTTGAAATTGGGAGCAGATGATTACATTACTAAGCCATTTAGTATAGAAGAATTAATACTTAAAATAGAAATTTTTCTCAAAAGGAAATTTGTCAATGCACCAGCTACTAATAATACAACATTAGGTAAGTTTACGTTTGATCATCGTAATTTAAAATTGGAATCAGAAGATGGTACATCAAATCTTACACAAAAAGAGGCGGACCTTCTTAAGTTGCTTTTGGATAATAAAAACAATACGCTCACCAGAGAAAATATCCTAAAGAAATTATGGGGAGAAAATGATTATTTCTTAGGTAGAAGTATGGATGTATTCATTAGTAGAATTAGAAAGCATCTACGGCCAGATCCAAATTTAAAAATTGAAAATGTACATGGTGTAGGATTTAGACTCTTGGAAAATAAGTGACAGAGAATAATTGATAGTTGATAATTTGCAGTCTTTAGCAAACGGCCAACACCAAACCTAAGAGCTTAAAACCTTAACACCTAAAGAGAGCTTATTTCCTTAACAGCTCAATTAAAATAATGATAGAAGAAAGACATACGGCAATCATCATAGATGATATGGAATTAGCAAGAGCAAGTTTACGTCAAGAAATAAATGACACACTCCCTAATATAGAAATTATTGGCGAGGCGGATGGAGTAGTTAGTGGAATTAAATTGGCTAAGGATACCAAGCCTGATATCGTCTTTTTGGATATAGAAATGCAAGATGGTGATGGCTTTGATGTATTAGATATTCTAACAGACCTCAACAGTAAAGTAATTTTTGTTACTGCTAGTAATGAATATGCTATTAAAGCTTTTCAATATGCAGCAGTAGATTATATCATGAAGCCAGCTGATCCTGATTTGTTAAAAAAAGCGGTGGACAAAGTCATTTCTCAAGGCAATACGCAGAAAGAGCAGATCTCTCTTGTCAAAGAACAAATGCAAGAGGGTAGTAAGTCTTCTACCAAATTAGCGCTGCATACCTCGGATAAAATTCAGATCGTAGATTTTAGCGAAATTATAAGACTTGAGGCAATGGGAAATTACACCACATTTTATCTCACGGGTGCCAAAAAAGTCTTAGTAACTCGGACGCTTAAAGAGTACGATACATTGCTGAGTCCTGCTGGATTTTTAAGAGTACACCAGTCTCATTTGATCAATCTAGAATTTGTAGCGGCATATGTCAAAACAGAAGGTGGTTATATATCCATGAAGGATGATAGCCATGTACCTGTTTCTGTAAGGAAGAAGCCTAAGGTGACAGAGATATTGTCTTCGTTGTAGACTTTATATTTCAGGCTATCAATTGGTTTGTTGTTATGCATCTCTTAGACACTTACATAGGTAGTAGGAGAGCTTAAAGATTCTCACTTGTTCTCTCTAAATTATTCCTACTTTTACCTACCTAAAATCAACCGATAGAGCGTTCTATACGTTATCCTATGGGTTATACTAAATGTAGAGTAGAAATTTTGAAAAGAACAACAATAATAATCTTGACCATATTAGGAGTGCTGATCTTAGATCAATGGCTTAAGATACATATCAAACTTACCTATCCAATAGGTGAAGGCTTTAATATCCTTGGTCAAAAATGGGCAAGAATCCACTTTGTCGAAAATCCAGGAATGGCTTTTGGTTTGGAAATGGGCGGAGCCGCAGGAAAATACGCACTTTCGATTTTTAGAATATTGATGGTAGGTCTTTTAGGTTATATCATCAAAGGAATTGTCGATGCTAAAGAATCGAAGTGGCTAATAGTTTGTTTTTCATTAATAATAGCTGGAGCTATAGGTAATATCCTAGATAGTATGTTTTATGGTTTGGTGTTTTCGGCATCTACATTCCATGGACAGGTGGCTGAATTTATGCCAGAAGCTGGAGGATACGCACCTTTTCTACAAGGTAAAGTTGTAGATATGTTTCATTTTCCAATGATTGAGACGACATGGCCAGAATGGGTGCCAAAATGGGGAGGAAGCTCATTAGAGTTTTTTAGACCCGTATTCAATATAGCCGACTCAGCGATTTTTGTGGGAGTTACCTCTATACTTATATTCCATAGAAGCTTTTTTACAAAGCCTGATCCCAAAAAAGAATCTCTTAAAGAAAACAGTGCAGCGACTACCATTGTTGGAGCTGCAGAAGAAGAATAAATAACACATGAAACTAAGCAATTACGCCCTTGGCAAATGGATCACAGGAGATGGTGATGGTCAGAATCTTTATGATGCATCAACTAATGAAGTGATCGCTACTGCAAGTAGTAAAGGATTAGATTTTGCGGATATGATGCATTACGGTAGAACCGTAGGTTCGCCGAAATTGCGAAAAATGACCTTCCAAGAGAGAGGCTTGATGATTAAAGCTTTAGCGCTGCATCTTCACGGTATGCGTAAGAAATATTATGACATCAGTTACCAAACAGGTGCTACTAAAGTAGATAGTTGGATAGATATCGAAGGTGGTATAGGTAATCTCTTCGCTAATGCCAGTCTTCGCCGCAAATTTCCAGATCAACCTTACTATATAGATGGTGATCAAGTAGGACTAAGTAAAGAAGGAACATTCGTCGGTCAGCATATTATGGTCCCTAAAGAAGGAGTGGCAATACATATTAATGCATTCAATTTCCCTATTTGGGGAATGCTAGAAAAATGTGCGGTAAATTGGTTAGCGGGAATGCCGGCAATCGTAAAACCTGCTACAGTCACTTCGTTTTTGACGGAGGCCATGGTGAGAGATATCATTGCTTCTGAGATCTTGCCAGAAGGTGCTCTACAGTTGATTTGTGGTAGCGGTAGAGGAATTTTGGATAGTGTTACTTCGCAAGATGTGGTGACATTTACAGGATCAGCTTCCACAGGTCGGATGCTAAAGTCTACACCGAGGATCATAGAAGAGGCAGTACCTTTTAATATGGAAGCGGATTCGCTAAACTGTATAGTCTTAGGTAAAGATGCTGCGCCAGGAACTGAGGAATTTGGCTTATTCTTAAAAGAAGTGCGTAGAGAAATGACCGTAAAGTGTGGTCAGAAATGTACTGCAATAAGAAGGATCATCGTACCAGCTAACTATTTAGAAGATGTACAAATTCAGTTGGGTGCCGCATTGCAAAAAACTACCATCGGAGATCCAAGAGTAGAAGGAGTGAAGATGGGCGCATTAGCTGGAAAAGATCAAGTAGCAGAAGTAAAAGAAAAGATCAATGAATTACTTCGATCCAGTGAAATGGTATATGGTAATCTTGATGAAGTGAATATACATGGCGAAAGCAATCCTAATGGAGCTTATATAAGTCCAATATTATTAAGACAAGACGATCCATTTAAAAATACGGACGTTCATGATATTGAAGCTTTTGGTCCTGTATCTACAATTATGCCTTATGATACTTTAGAAGATGCGATCCAATTGGCTAAGATGGGTAAAGGTTCGCTTGTGTGTTCTGTAGCTACATACGATGATCAGATCGCAAGAGATTATGTACTCGGAGCAGCGAGTCATCATGGTAGAATATTAGTACTCAATAGAGAGTCTGCACCAGAAAGTACGGGTCATGGTTCTCCCATGCCATTACTAGTCCATGGTGGCCCTGGTAGAGCTGGAGGCGGAGAAGAGATGGGAGGAATGAGAGGGGTCAAGCATTACATGCAGAGATGTGCTGTGCAAGGTTCACCTACCACTTTGACTGAAGTCACAGGAGTCTATCAATATGGTGGCAAATACAAAGATCCTGGACAACATCCGTTCCGTAAACATTTCGAAGATATCACCATAGGAGATACAGTAGTCACGCATAAACGTACCATCACAGAAGCAGATATTGTCAACTTTGGCAATGTCTCTTGGGATCACTTCTATGCGCATACTGATACCACTTCTTTAGAAGGGACTACATTCGAACAAAGGGTGGCTCACGGATATTTTATCCTAAGTGCTGCAGCAGGATTATTTGTGGATCCAGGAAAAGGTCCAGTTTTATTAAACTATGGTATCGACGAATGTAGATTTACAAAACCTGTGTATGCAGGGATGACAATTGGTGTAAGACTTACAGCTAAAGAAAAGATATTGCAAGAGCAAAGAGAAGATGAAGACTTCCAAAAAGGTATTGTAAAATTCTTAGTGGATGTCTACGACGAAACAGGTGAGACAGTAGCGATTGCAACGATACTCACTATGGTAAAATGTAAGTAAAAATGAAATTCCAAAAAGTAAAGAAAATTCCAAAAATAGACCTTGGTTCGAGTTATGTATAGATTTGGAAATTAATATTTTACTCTTTTAGAATTTGTTTCTTTTTTTTATTGAAAAAAATAAAAGTTTTGGATAAAACGCAAGCAGGACATATTGCAACTTCTACAGAAAATAGAATCTGTACGATTACTTTTTTTCATCCAGCCCACAATTCGCTTCCAGGAAAACTATTGGGAGAATTTAGAGATGCAATTTATGAAGCGGGAGCAAGTGACGACAATGATTTAATTGTCATTCAGTCAGAAGGAGAAAGAACTTATTGTGCAGGAGCAAGTTTTAACGAATTGGTAGCGATTGAAGATTTTCCAACAGGCAAAACATTTTTTATGGGTTTTGCCAATGTCATTAATGCGATCAGAAAATGTGGAAAGATTGTAATTGGTCGAGTACATGGAAAAGCGATTGGTGGTGGAGTAGGTATTGCTTCTGCATGCGATTATTGTATGGCGACTAAGTATGCATCTATCAAATTATCCGAACTAGCGGTTGGTATTGGTCCCTTTGTAATTGGACCTGCTGTAGAGCGCAAAGTGGGTGTATCTGCATTCTCACAAATGGCACTTAATGCTACCGAATGGCAAACCGCTGAATGGGGAAAGCAAAAGGGATTATTTACAGAAGTCTTTGAATCGACAAAGCAGCTTGATGAATACATTGCGCATTTCACTACTAATCTTGTAGATAAAAATCCTGAAGCTTTAAGTTTACTCAAAGAAGTATTCTGGAAAGGTACCGAGCATTGGGATGACCTGTTGGAGGAAAGGGCAGAGATGAGTGGAAGATTAGTCTTGTCAGATTATGCAAAGAATTCTATCAAAGGATTTTTGAAAGGATAGGTGTAGAAATTTCAATAAGAGAATAAAGAAAATTCCAAAAATGCTACTTGTTAAATTCGAGCACTACACTACTTTAGGAGCAATTCTAAGTCATTGCTATTCTTGTACAATGCTGTGATCCTGGAAGTAGGACGTTGGAATTTGGAATTTTATTTTTGAAATTTTCTCTCTAAGATATATTTGCCTTTGCGCTTTTCCAATCTTCGCGAGCAATAAAAAAAAACATACTACTTTCGGAATGCTCATTATACAAGATCCATATAATCTTACATGAATTTCTACATTACCATTTGTGGCATATTGGAATTTGGAATTTTATTTTTGAAATTTTCTCTCTAAGATATATTTGCCTTTACGCTCTTCCATCCTTCGCGGGCAATAAAAAATATACTTCTTGCATAAATTGCCATTACATTAGATCTTTATAACCTCGCGTAGATTTCGACAATGCCATTTAGAGCATCTTGGAATTCGGAATTTTTAACTTTTTTGGAATTTTCTCTTCAGAGATACTAGAGAACCATATCTGCATAAGACACTACAGTATCATACCCTTTTTCGGCTAAGTAAGCTTTGAGTTTATCTTCTTTCGTCCCTGTGACTAAAGCAAAATCTCCACCCCAGGCGCCTAATGATTTCACACATCCCTCATTATAGTCAGAAAAGCGCTCTTCTTTGATGGTGGGCAATCCAAGACTTTTACTTAAGATAGATTCATGCTTATTTATAAGCTCTTCGAATTTCGTAAGGCTACTGACATCAACCATTTCTTTTGAGATGGCATCTATATCATCAGCGAGTTGCTTACGTTTTTTAGCTTTTTTGAAATAGTCTTTGACCGCAAGTTGAGTATCCGCTTTTTCATTAAGATGTACAAAGTACATGTGCTTAGTAAATGAAGGAGCCCAATCGATGGGTGTATAACCTATTTCTTCATCATTAGAAAAGAAAGTGATGGGTCCATCTGCTCCTGCACAAGCAACATCATAACCTGAGCCATTAAATACTTTGTAGTATAATTCAAGAGGATGAACATCTGCCCACTGCGCTACTAGATGAATAAGCGTACTACTACTACCTAATCCCCAATTGCGCGGAAACTCTAATTGAGTCTCTACCTTGAAACCATTCCATTTGGATAAAAATTCTGAGTTGAGATTAATGGCTCCTTTGAAAATCTTCTTCAGCATTAGACTCTTTTCAGGATCTGTTGTTTTTGAAGATTTAAAATCCAAAATCGCAAAGTCAGCATTAAACCAACTTTTACCTTCAGGAGTTAGACTCTCCCAAATTAGATCTGATCCTCGAGTGTTTTTGACAATCATCTTTTGCCCTTGCTTTGTGGGCAGAGCAAGTGATAGCGCACCGTCTAGGACAGCGTATTCTCCAGTGAGAAGTAATTTACCGTGGGCGTAATATTCTTTGGCGATGACTTAAAGTTGTTGGTTTTGCACTTATTTAAGGACGAAAATAAGAAGACAAACAAATAACTACACGTTATCCATGATAATTTTTTAAATATGTTATCAATAACTTGTTAGAATTCGACGATTTCTAGCTGATCAACGGCTACTGAAAGCTTTGCGACACCCTTTCCGGCCTTGATTTCTCCTTTAAATTGGACTTCTAATTTTTTGTCAGACATGATCTGAAATCCCTTGCCTAGAGCAGCGATTGGGTTCTCCTTATATAATCGAGCGAGATCCATAGTGATTTTTACTGGAAGTTTAAACTCCGATTTGCCAGGCATTTTGGCATCTACGGTTTGCTTTATATTGGCGATAACAATATTATCCACAAGCACATCTAAATCGGCCGATGCCAAATCTAATGCGACACCATTGGGATTATTAATGATAAGATTAGCGTTCATATCGATACGCTCCTTGCTCATTTCTTTGATGTCTACATCCTCTATGCGTTCTAGGGTGGGGTCTTCTAAGGCTATATCGTTGCATGATATCCATAATAAAGAGAAGAGCAACGTAAGGAGGGCTAATGTGTATTTCATAAAATTATTCTTTGTACTCAATGGTAATAATAGATCACTAATTTTCCCAATTTTTCTGCTAGATCAATTAAAACTATAGACTATTCACATCGTTTTCTATATTTAATTAAAATTGCTATTTATGGATAATATAAAGCTTTGTTTGTTATTGACTCTAGGTCTGTACTTTATAGGTCTGCCACTTTATGCCCAGCAATTTGAAATAAGAAATGCAGACCAAACCAAAATAGAGCTGGACTACAATGCGGATTGGTACGTAGTCCAAAGATTAGGGATTGAAGACGAATGCTGTAACTCTAGAAGATACTTGGGGAATTTTGTCGAAGTTTCTAAAGATTCTATTCAATTGAGAGTCAAAGAATTTGAAGCTAGAAATGTAGATGGCGAGAAATCATATTATTCGAAGATAAAATTCAACACTAAGAAGGAATATCCTGTATATACATTGGCTATAACAGATCTCAAGAATTTACAAGAGAAGGAAAGTGAATGGAAAACAGTGAGTCAAATTACCGGTGTAACTTTACTATTAACTAGTGTAGCCACAGCGATACATGCATTAGTTGTAGATGGAGATGATCGCAAAGCATTATTTATTTCATCAGGAATACAATTAGGAACTTCTATTACTTTAATAAGCATTGGAGCTTCTAAGAATGAAAAGTATAAATTACAAAGTGATGCCTGGCAGTTTTGACCGGAGGATAGGATGCACTTTTTTGGAAAATAATATAAAAAATACATATGCAGATTTTAGAGAAATACGCCCAACTTTTGGTTCACTATTGTCTAGAAATACAACCAGGAGAACGTCTATATATTAGTACCACGACCTTAGCTGAGCCTTTGGTCAGAGAGGTGTATCGAGTGGCAATGAAGGCTGGAGCCCACGTGGATGTGAAGATGTCATTTAGAGAAGAAGCTAAGATATTTTTGGATCATGCTAGTGATGATCAGTTGGCGCATATTTCACCTTTGCAAAAGGAGGCTATGGAAAAATATGATGCTTATTTGGCGATTAGAGCTCCTTTTAATTTGAAGGAAACGCAGAGTGTAGATGCAGAGCAACGTAAGAAAAGAAGTAAAGCATTATCAGGTATCAATGAAACTTATTTTACTCGTACTGCAGATAGATCATTGAAAAGATCCCTTTGTCAATATCCTACACAAGCAAGTGCTCAAGAGGCTGGAATGAGTTTGGAAGAATATCAGCAATTCGTTTTCAATGCTTGTAATTTGTTTGCGGATGATCCAAAAGGCGAATGGCTAAAAGTGAGAGCGTCACAACAAAAAGTAGTTGACTATCTCAACAAAGCCGATGTGGTTCAATACAAATCGAAGAAGACGGATATAACTTTTAGAGTTAAAGATAGAATTTGGATGAATTCAGATGGGCAGACGAATATGCCTTCCGGTGAAGTGTATTCAGCTCCTATCGAAGACAGTGTAAACGGAGTAGTCTTCTTTGATTATCCTATTGTATACATGGGTCAAGATGTACATAATATTACCTTATGGGTAGAAGATGGTGTAGTGGTGAAATGGGATGCTGAGAGAGGTAAAGAAGTCATCGATCAAGTGATGAAAATTCCGGGAGCGAATAGATTTGGTGAAGTAGCTATCGGAACGAATTATAATATTCAGAGAGCGACCAAAAATATCTTATTTGACGAAAAGATTGGTGGATCCATACATATGGCTGTAGGACAAGCTTATAAACAGAATGGTGGACTCAATAAATCTGCTATCCACTGGGATATGATATCTGATATGAAAGACGGTGGACAGATAATCGTAGATGGAGAATTGATTTATGAAAATGGGAAGTTTATTATTTTCTAATGAAGCTAATTTCTTTGATACAGCTTCAAGATGTGACTTTTAGGCCATTTAAAGTCTAAATAAGTGAAAGTGGCCTGCCTCCTTTTGGTGTGTTGCTAACATTTGGAATTTAACTAGTGAATTAAAAACTGCAATCATGAAACAAATATTAAAATTTGCGCTGTTTACTTTGGTACTACTAATAGGAACATCAACAGCGGCGGTGGCGCAAAACTCTTCGTCAGCTAAGGAAAAGACTGAGAAAAAGGCCAAGAAAACTAAGAAGGCAAAAAAGAGCACAAAGAAGGCTAAAAAGGCAAAGAAGGCTAAAGCTGATAAAAGTAGTAAAGCCAAAGCTAAAACCAAAAAAGCGAAATCTACTAGCAAGAAAACATCGAAAGCTAAAGCAGCAACATCAAAGAAAAAGGCTAAGACTACCAAGAAAAAAGCGAAGTCCAAAAAGACAAGTTCAAGGACTAATAAGTCTAGTGATAAATCGGTAGGTAAAGACGATAAAGGTAGAACGATCTACAAAGGCCCTAAAGGAGGAAAATACTATATCAACTCAAACGGCAATAAAACTTATATTAAACAATAGTATAGAAAGTAAAACTTCAGGATATTATTAAAGTCGGCTGCCATATAGGCGGCCGACTTTTTTTGTAGTATTAACTGGTTACCTATGAGATCTTTTCGGTGTACAAATATAATACCATGCGTAAATTTCTTTATTTGCTGATTGTTCTGATATTATATTTTCAGTTTGTGATGGTTCTGAAAAAGATGTTTTTAGCCGATGACTATTACAATCTTATTATAAATACCATTGATGTAGAAGGCGCTAATGATGGTGCATAATGTACTGTTAACTTTGTATTTCGTGATGAGAATGGTAATATATATATGTCCGTGGTAGAAGTGCCTGATGTTACATATACTTCGACGGTTGTAGCATTATCTAAAGGAATATGTTATAATGCGTGGGTGTAGGACGTTGTATCTGTAACGTTGTGGAACGTTTACTTTTCAAGTGGAATCACGAGATGGTCATTGTTATGAATTTTCAGAATTCTTTGATGATAGTAAGATGCTTGGTTTTATGAGTTTCCGAATATAGTTTTTGTTTAGATAATGAATGAAATTGCGCTGACATAACGGAATATTAAATAGGAACTCATCAAAATTGTATTCCTTCGTTTTGATTACTCAATGTGGCGTTATAAAAAACCAATCTTCGTAATGAAGATTGGTTTTTTGATGTTGACAATTAGATAATCGCAAACTGCAATCACTCAATAAATATCTTTTTATGAGCCTGATTGTCCCCACCGCTAAATTTAATTATGTAAATGCCACTAGAAACATTGGATAGGTCAATACTATTCATGCCAGTATCGATATCTTGATTCAGTACCTTTTGTCCTGTAGTAGTATAAATAAAAATCTTATTAAAATTCGATTGTTTGTTGTGAATGAAGAGTGTTCCATTCGAGGGATTGGGGAATACTTCAATTCTACTTTCCGATAGGTCGTCAACAGAAGTTATTAAATCCATACCGTCACAATCTTCGTCAATATCATTATCAGGTATTTCGATGGCGTTAGGATTGATAAGCGAATCTAAATCATTGCAATCATCGTCAAACACGAAGCCATCAAAATCAAGATCATCGTCTGGCGTTAGTTCATTACAATCATCATCTATGCCATTATAAGTGATTTCGGTTACAGAAGGGTTTATGGAAGGATCTAAATCATTGCAATCTTCAAATGAATAAAAGCCATCATTGTCATCGTCGTATAATGCGGTAATTATATATTTGACATTTATTTCACCCAGATCAAAAGGCTCAATATTATAAATGATAGTATCAGAAATTATAGTGACTCCAAGATATTCTTCTCCTCCTATTACAGAATCGATGACTTCAAAAACAGGATTCCAATTATTTTTAATGATGAAATTTTCTTCATCTTGTGTTCCACCTATTATAATATGACCATCATTGGTGCTTTTGATATTGTTAATATAGTCGATCCGATCTAAATCGAAAGTACCTAAATATTCTCCGTCTAAAGAATAGATTTTTGATCCTCCTACTAATAGCATATCATCAAAGTATAGTAATCCAGGTGGTAAGCAAGGCATTATATCTCTTCTCCATATTTCTTCTTTATTAAAATCATATTTACTCAAAAAACAACCGTAAAATCCATAGTAGGATTCATTGCTTTTATCTATATAAAAGGAGATGTTAGGCAATCCGCCAAAATCAAGATTAGTAAGTGTAGTGTCATCGAGAGAGGTTTGTTTTCGCCAGTCAATTGAAGTAATAAAGGTGCCATTTTTTTTGAATTCTATCTCTTCGTTTTGAACAGGAGTCGAAGATATATTTTGTACACTTTCGCTAATCATGTAACCATTGTCATTAAAAATCCTCATCCATAAGAAGTCTTCGAAGAAATTATTATTTGGAACTGTTTCTATCCATGCATTATAAGCTAAAAACTGATTGCCATCATAATAGAAATCATAGTCAAAATAATCTTCTAGTATTCCATAATTGATCACTTTCCCACTTGCTTCTGCATCGCCGCTTGGAAAATCAATAGTCATTATTTCTTCAGTTCCATCTAAATAATACCCAAATCCATTGTCACTCAATTTGATCTCGCGCGCTTTATCTTTTAGATTAGGTGCGGTTTCAATTTGACTATTCCATACTCTTTGATCTTCCACATAGCCTCCAAAACTACTATCTGCTTCAATGGTGATAATATTCACGTCATTATCTAAGCAGAATTCTACTGAGCCATGAATGGTCCATGCATTTGTATTGACATAGACATTATATTGATTAATGACGCAATTAGCAATGTCAACACTATCAAAGACGACCGTATCTTGAAGAATAACTGCATCAAGAAAAACACTTCCCATGTCAATCACAGTATCTAAAGGGACTATGGTATTTTCGCTAAAAGTTACTTGGTTTACATAGTAAAGCCCACAGTCAAGAGAATCCTTAAAAATTATCGTACTGTCAGTAGTAACAATATATTGATCTGTTCCGTAATCGATAATGTATTCATCTAGGCAACTTAATACTGGATGTGAAATAGTATCAAAGGCCGTAGTATAGAAATAATTTATATTTAAAAATTCACAATCACCTATTCCCACTGAATATTCAAATGATTGTGAGAGCGTGTTTTCAAATGGTGGTAAACCACTGACGCTATTGATATATAGTGTATCTCTATAATATATTGTGTCTGTTTCATTGTTGCAGTTGTAGATGTCTATATTTTGGTTATAAGGGACATTACATTCAAAAGCCCCATCAATTGAGGGTAAGGCGTTTAATTCGTCGCAAGTAAGGTTGTCAATATTATCACTTGCAATTGTATTTAACTTTTCGTCTAAAACAACTTCATTGGTCTTAATATACTTTTTTGCATCGCATGTAATAATTTCTACAGAAGTGGGTAGTAACGACTGGTCGGGTACCAGAGCCGTTCTAATTACATTGAGGTCTTTATCGATAACGAACGCTTTTATTCTTACAAAGGAATTTGTTCCTCTACTAAATACGATTAATCGGTCTTCATCCAGCCAGTCTAAAAAAAGCGCTGTACTAGCAGGTAAACCTTGATCAGATAAATCTAATCGGTTGCTGGAATATGATCCGGTTTCTTTTTTTATCTTAATGGCAATATTTTCGAAATGGCCTGTGTAGATATATTCTTCATCGAATAGAAAGTATTCGTAGTTATAATCTGGCGTGTCATTTCCGATTGTTATTTGAGTTCTCCAAACTCCTGGTTTTTCTATATATACACTAACAGCAGTATTGTTTACTCTTTCATATTGTAGTAGATATTCAGTGCCTTCATCATCAAAGAAGGTTTGACTATGCTTGATTATTTGGGCAGTAACGAGGAAGGGTAGAATTAGTAATCCCAGTGAAATGATTAGTTTATTATTCATGATGTTTGTTCTGTTGATAATTTACTACTGAATATATAGATACAATAAGAACCTTGTAGTAAATAAGGAGCATTCTATTTCCTGTAGATACTCTAAAAATAATCATTCTCATGAGATTAAACAAATCTTCGTTTTACACGAGTATTTAAAGGCTTTACTGTTCTGAATATATAAGAACGATTCTTATGATAAAGCACCTAATTATGACGTCAAAATTTGCCTCGTTCCTCTTAAACTTAAGAATTTGATTTTATGGTAAGTGATTACTATTGAAGTATTTTGGGTATATAACTGTGACAAAGTTATTTATGCCTTGCCATGAAGAATTGGATCGAGACGATTATAATCGAAACTTAAATATTCAATTCTAATAGAGATTAATTGAGGGATGAATAAGTTGTGAAGAATGGACCAAATAGAATGAATGCGCAGTCACTTTATGATGGACAGTTTTTCTCTTTTTACTTACTTAAAATTTTAAATCATGAAAACTAACATACTAATGAGCTGTCATTGTATAGCGTTTTTTAAAAGAAGTTTATTTTGTTTAATGTTCAGCCTCGGAGTTTTTGCATCTAATGCTCAATTTAGTTGTGACTCTAAATTTTTGGAAGAATCATCATCGGATGATGAAAGTTTCAAAATGATATGTATGCCCGAAGGAGAAGACCTTATTCCTTATTTGGACAACGCAGTTCCTCTAAAAGAAATTAGGGTGATGACACACATTATTCAAATGGATGATGGATCAGCTAATTACCAAAGTTCGGAAGAGATACTTTTGGATTCTTACTTTGATAGATTGAATGAGCTACTTGCAAATATGCAAATAACT
>CALBEE010000193.1 GCA_937927575.1 uncultured Saprospiraceae bacterium
TTCCGCTACCAACGTAAAAAACAGGGTTTTCTTTTGTATTAAGATAATAACTAATGTCTTGATTTCAAAGCCTTTACACTACTTCTGAATATCCCTATCTAAAGTAAATTCCGCAATATCTTATGTCCAATCCACTAATAAATTTTTCAATTAGTCAGCTGGGCCAAGTACTTTCCAACCATCAGATGATTTAAAAGTATTTAATCTTTGCATAGAATTATTTCCATCTGGGTGATATAATACTTCAGTGATTATCATATGATTTTCACTAACTTTTTCTCTCTTAGGAAATGCTCTTTTGACATCAGTAAAATTAGGAAGACCATTATCTTGTAAGGATTTAATAAAAGATAGCTTAACTACTTCAGCTGTTTTATCAATAAGCTCAGAGTTCAATTTATCTCTTCCCAACTTCGCAAGCATCATTTTAGCTTCTTGAACAAAGTCTTTACAAGCCATTACCTCTTCAATATTATTATTGCCATAAGCAGTTTCAATCTTTACTATTGCACCTTCAGGTGTAGAATCATCAGGCAAAAAATAATCTTCTCCATAATCAACTCTCAAACCGCCCAATCCTTTATCAAAATTACTCAAAGCCTGACCGCTCAAATTTTCTCGCATCGCTCGTATAGTATAGCCCCCAATAAGTCGACCTTCTTCGATAATCATCCAATCAGATATTAATTTTCGATCAATACCAATTTTTTGATTAAACGAAACTGACGTCACGTCAATCGGTTTATTTCCTACAACACCGAACAAGTTACCCTCAGCATCAAAACTTGGGGTATTCAACCATATATGTTCTACTCCTCCTTCATCTTCAATTTTGACTTTAATGGAAAAGTACTGTTGATTAGATCTCGGTGACTTAAGACATTCTTCAAAGTAATGCAATGTCCACCGAGATTTTTCCATCGCCCAATTCATCTTTTCATCTTGATTTTGAACATCTATAACATCAGGCTGATCCTTACGTTTTCTTATGTTATCGTTTTCTTTCTTTTTACCAAACAATTTTGAGAGAATCCTCATAACTTTCATTTTTATAATTTACTCTAATACGATCTGAATTACAATTTACTTTTAGCCAAAATATTGAATTTTGCCACTAACAATTTCTTTCTCTCTATAATATTATACCGGATGGACATTTAAGATTTCTACTCACGAAAAACATCATCGTTACCTATAATAGTACAATTACAAACCAACTAGCAACAATAATTCAACTCTCTTTTAATTATCTTTAATACCGCTAATGTCTTTGATATTTATCCTATTTAACATGAATGCAATTTGAACAATTCTATACTGCTTTAAGCCAATGAGCTTAATAAAATATACTAAACTATGATGAAAACAACAATCATACGATCATAATCTAATTACTAATAATCAAGGACATATTGAAATCGTTACACTCCATTTCCTAAAATAATAAATTATAATTAAATAGGGCTTATTCAATATAGGATTTGCTTTAATTATCTCCCCCTTCCTTAGCATATTCTCAATTCTACTTGTACTTTTGGAAAATCATATTAATACAACATAACACAAGATGAAATATACAGTAACAGATAGATTCCTTCGATATGTAAAAATAGATACACAAGCAGATCCTTACAGCGATACTTCTCCTTCCACTGAAAAGCAAAAAGATCTTACCAAAGTATTGATGCAGGAGCTAGCAGAGATGGGTATTGAATCAGAGACTAATAGTAGTGGTTACGTATATGCTCGTATTCCAGGCAATGTAGATCACGCGACCAAGACTGTATTTTTCTGCTCTCACATCGATACTGCCTACGACTGTAGTGGTACAGATGTAAAGCCTATCGTTCATAAAAACTATCAAGGAGAAGATATTGTTTTACCTGATGATACAACTCAAGTGATTACACCAAAGAAATATCCAGCGCTCAATGGTAAGCATGGTCATGATATTATTACAGCTAGTGGATTAACATTATTAGGTAGTGATGATAAATCTGGTCTGGCGATCATCATGGATGCTGCTTACCAGTTAGTCAATAATCCAGATATCAAGCATGGAGATGTATCTTTATTCTTTACTACAGACGAAGAAATAGGTCGAGGTACGGCTAATGTAGATCTAGAGAAGATCAATGCTGATTTTGGTTATACTCTTGATGGAGGAGAAAGAGGGCATTTTGAAGCTGAAAATTTTTCTGCCGATGCATTGAAAGTAACTATTCAAGGCGTGAGTGCTCATCCAGGATATGCCAAGGGCAAAATGGAAAATGCTATTAAAATCGCAGCGGCTATCATTGATAGATTACCCAAAAGTAATTTATCACCAGAAACGACTTCCGGCATGCAAGGCTTTGTACATCCTAATCGAGTAGAATCTGCTCTCGAAGAAGCAACCATAGATTTCATTATAAGAGATTTTAAAACTGAGAATTTAGCCAAGCATGAAGAAATGGTCGAAAACATTGTCAAAAGTGTAATGGCCGATTATCCAGGATCCACTTATACGTTCGAAGTACGAAAGCAATATAGAAATATGCGAGATGTCCTAGATAAACATCCTTATGTAGAGCAATATGCATTGTCAGCTATGGATCGTGTAGGTATAGAAAAACATCCTGGAGCAATCCGTGGAGGTACCGATGGAGCCATGCTCTCACACATGGGATTACCTTGTCCCAATCTATTTGCTGCAGAACAAGCGATACATTCTAAGCACGAATGGACTTCGGTACAGGATATGCAAGCCGCAGTAGATACAGTAGTGGAAATCTGCAAAATTACTGCAGAAGTATAGAGTTATTGAAGGAGACATTATTACGTCGGCAATTCTCAGTTGGTAGTTTTTAGTAAACTTTATTCAATGGTATTTGATAGTACTCGATAAGCAAATATTAGCTATGGGTTTTGATTTTAAAACAAAAAGTATTAGAGCTTTTATAGGAGCAAAAGATTACGAACAGTCAAGAATGTTCTACCGGCAATTAGGCTTTATCGAAACCCAACTAGACAAGATGTCCTATTTTCAAGTAAATGAATCCATGGGATTTTATCTACAAGATTCTTACGTGAAAGATTGGGTAAACAATTCAATGCTCTTTTTAGAGGTTGACGACGTCGAATTATGTGAAAGAGAACTTCTAGCCAAAGGACTTCAGGACGAATACAAATATGTAAGATTTTCCGAAATAAAAACATTTGATCATGGTCGTCAGTTGTTTATGCATGATCCTTCAGGAGTGCTTTGGCATTTCTGTGAATTTAACAAAAAAGATAAATCATCTTAATGGCATTAGATAATCAAACGAAACGAACGATCGAATCCAACGTAATGGCTTCTGTCAGGAATATTCTCCTTGTAGTGCTATGTGCAGGTATGATGGGCATGGGTATGGTCAAAATGGTAGGTGTACCAGAATTGGTAGAAAGGTTTGCAGAATGGGGATTTAATAGATGGATGGTTTTCGCGATTGGTATTATTGAACTCACTATCTCTATCACATTATTTATAAAATCGACTCGCAAATATGCCATACTTGCATTAGTAGCATTATTGGTTTCAGCACTCAGTACTCATGTATTATTTGGAGATCAGATGGGTGCCATAGGGCCTTTCGCGGTACTTATGGGTACACTCGCTTTTTGGTGGTTGGATAGTAAAGTAGGATAATCTAGTTTACTTTCATATATAGATCGATAATCACATCATAATCCCACTCTATTCTTTCTACTACTCCATTATCATTAAGGACGATAAAAGTAGGATAACTATAAATTCCAAAGTAATCATTCATATTACTCTCTTTCCCAAAAGAATCGAGGTTATAATTTTTCTTCTCTAAATAAGTCTTTAAAACTTCACTACGATCAACAGGACTCGAATAATAGAAATCTACGCTAGGGATGAAGTCAAAAGCCTTTTTATTGAATTCTAAAAGTGCCCTTTCACATCCTCCGCAACCTATAAATGAAAACATTACAACAGAAGTTCTATTACTATTGATTATATCAACTATTTGACCTTCAGCATTCTGAAAATTTCTCTGAGCTATTTGATCCCCTACCTCGATTTTAAAATTTTTACTTTCGTCTTCATCCTTTTTTGTGGTCAATTTATAATCCAAATTACTAATCCTATCTATCACATCAAAACCATATTTAGCATCATTGTGCCTTAAGTTTTCAAATTTCGTAGTGATCACTTGTAAAGTATCTTTACCTTTTATAGAAGTAAGCTCTACCCTATTATATACCGAAGCATCTATGTCAATATAATGATCCGTATGATAGGTCATTATTGCAGAACTATCCACTACAGAAACATTGGAAGAAGTATATCTAAATTGGGCCAATCGGAAATTATCTATTAAAGTATCTCCCACATAATGCAAACTATCCGACTCTACAATATCCAAAGGAATATTCATCATAAAAGAGCTGGAAGAAATATCATTATATCCCTCGACAACATCAATCACTTCGTAGTTCAAAATTTTCTTTTCTTCATGTAATATCTCCAAATAACTCGAACCCGAAAAAATATACTCATCCCCTCTGCTTAAAACATGTACTCCATAACATGTGTCGCTATTTTCCAATCTAGAAATCATCAAATGGGCCGAATCTCTAAATACAGTTTTATTAAACCGATTATCCCATTTCGAATTATAATCATAGGCGATAGATTCAGCTTCTTGCAATTTTTGTATCACTTTTTTTAAACTATCATCATGACTTAATTCTTTATTGCATGAAATCAATATAATACTTAATACTATTAATAAGAATAGAAAACTATATTTAGCCATAGTGATATTTTTATAAACAATAAGCTATCCATATTTATTAGGTAAATTAGCATCTTAAAGCTCACTTAACATGACATTAATATTCGCTCTACTAACCACCTTATCTGTTATGATACAAAAAGATGAACCTGTTAACATTTTTGGAGAAAAACTTGAATCTTGCTGTAC
>CALBEE010000194.1 GCA_937927575.1 uncultured Saprospiraceae bacterium
AAAGGTAAAGTAAGGGCGAGAAAAGGATATGAGACATTAAAGAGTATGCATTACATAATGGATAAGTTTGAAAATATTTCAATTCCGACATTGATCATGCATGGAGAAGATGACAAGATCACGGATCCTATAGGTAGTCAAAATTTATATGAAGGCATATCTTCTGAGGATAAGACTTTAAAATATTACGAAGGGCTATATCACGAGATATTTAATGAACCCGAACGACAAGAAGTAATATCTGATGTCGTGGCTTGGATCAATGATCGTACGTAAGACATCGTAATATCTAAAAGCAGAATGTTATCTTGCGGATATGAAAAGCACTCTAGTATTTTTTCTCTTATTTATTGCCGGGTTATTTTATCAGTGTAAGGATACAATAGAAAGACCTGCATTGGCAGTACAACAATCTGATGGGGAGGCTTTATCAAAAATGTACTGTGCCTCTTGTCATATGTATCCTGCACCTTCACTTCTCGATAAATTTACTTGGGGTAATTTTGTGTTAGTAAGAATGGGAGCTTTTATGGGGATATATAGAGATGGTACTCGTTATGTAGATCAACTCCCAGCTCAATGGATAGAACCTGGATTAGGAGGCCAAAGAGTAGCCAAGGCTAATGTATATCCTGAAGAACCTTTGGTGGATCTGGAAGACTGGGAAAAGATCGTTGATTTTTATATGAAGAATGCACCTAGTAAGTTAGCATCTACGAATTCATCAAAGATTACAGTTGGTATTCCAGGATTTGAAAGTAAAGTATTTACAAATAAGAATGATATACTGCCTGTAGTTCAGGCTTTGGCGGTAGATGAAAATAGCAAAGAAGTATACGCAGCACAGTATCAAGGTGGAGGTATATCCAAATTTGATAGTCGAGGTAAAAAAATAGATCAAGCAAAAAATGAATCTTTAGTAGTACATATGTTAGTGGATGATGAGCAATTTGTTTCTTTGGATATGGCTACGAGATATGCTTCAGATAATCCGAAAGGCGCATTGGATATATCCAGATCTTTTAAAGATTATAAGGGAGGTAGAAAAATGGCATCGGTTAATAATTTAATGAGGCCAGTACATTTATCCCAAGGAGATTTGACAGGTAATGGGAGAGAGGATTTTGTAGTTTCTGAGTATGGAAATATGTTAGGAGCATTGTCTTGGATAGAGAATATATCTGATGACTCTTATAAGCGGCATGAACTTTTTGTAGATGATGGTTCTACAAAAACTGAAATAACAGATATCAATAAGGATGGCAAAAATGATATCATTGCTTTGAAAGCGAATAGTGATGAGGGCTTGGATTGGTATATTAATAAAGGAAACGGAATATTTGATAGACAGAGAAAATTGAGGTTTCCTCCTACTAATGGTTCGACACATTTTCAGCTAGTAGATTTTAATCAAGACGGAAAAGAAGACATCCTTTATTCTAATGGAGATAACGGAGATTACACTCCCTTATTAAAGCCTTATCACGGCATTCATTTGTATCTTAGAGAAAATGAAGAGTATGAGGAATCATTTTTTTTACCACTCAATGGTGTGTATCAATCTGAAGCAATAGATTTTGATCAGGATGGAGACATGGATATTGCTGCGGTATCATTCCATCCAGATTTCGCGAATAATCCGCAAGAATCTTTCGTAATTTTTATCAATGACGGTGCCGATAATTTCACTCCTTACACGATTGAGCAACATGCCGATTCAAGATGGATGCGTTTTGTTACTTCTGATATAGATAGTGACGGCGATATCGATATACTGCTTTCTGCTATGAATGTCAAAACTCCAGAAATCCCTCAAGCTACTGCTATGAAATGGCAATCGAAGAATGAAGCCATTGTATTAATAGAAAATACATTAAAGTAGAAGGAAACTTTAAAAAGTAACTTCCTTTTTTAATGTCTCTCCATCACGGTCTATTGTAACTTCTACTGTACTGCCAGGTTCAAAAATTCCTAAAGCTTTCATATAACTCATCATATCTACTACTTCAATTGTATCCATTTGTTTTACGATATCTCCTTTGAGTAATCCAGCGTTTCCTGCCGGTCTTCCATCGCGGACGCCATCGATACGCATTCCTTTACCACTAAAAAGATAGTCTGGAATTACACCAAGTGTAACTTTAAAATCTGGAGTTTCGGCAGATTCATCTTTAGTTTTAGTAAACTCCAAAGGTCCATCGATTTTATCTACTATGTCGACAATATAATTAGAGATGTCAACGATGCCATCATAATTGACTAAGTGACTATCATCTCCTGGTTTGTGATAATGCTCATGCTGACCAGTAAAGAAATGCAATACGGGAATATCTTCTAAATAGAATGAAGTATGATCTGAAGGTCCGACACCTGAAAGTTGTTTTATCGTTTTAAAATTATAGGTATTTACCTTGTCAAGTGTGGCATCAAAACTCGGTGATGTACCCACTCCATGGATAGCAATTTGTCGCTCTTCGTTTAATCTTCCCACCATATCAAGATTGACCATCATATTGATTTTCTCTTTTGCGATGGTTGGATTTTTAGCAAAGTAGTTAGATCCCCAAAGACCTTTTTCTTCTCCAGAAAAAGCGATGAACAAATAGTTGTGATCGGTATATTTTTTCCCTTTCAGTTCTTCCGCCATTTCTAGGATAGCGGCTACACCACTCGCATTATCATCTGCACCATTGTGGATTTCTTTTTCCCCAGTATGCAGTGACCCTTCCATACCATAACCCAAATGATCATAATGAGCTCCTAGTACGATAGTTTGTTCGGCTTTATGATCCAGATATCCTACTACATTATATCCATCGATGACAGGATCATCAGCGGCAGGCATATCATCATGAGGATTTGATTTTATTTGCTTCGTATAATGTTGTAAGTATGTTGTACTGTCTCCTTTAGGATATAGACCTATAGATTTCATTCTAGAGGCAATATATTTTGCGGCTTTCATTTCTCCTGGAGTTCCTGTCTCTCTTCCTTCCATATCATCTGCAGCTAATATTTGTACGTCCCCTTTGATCTGCTCTAATGATGTGGCGTCATCATTGGATGTACTTTCATTCTTACAAGCAGAAAAAAGTGACAAGCATAGTACACAAGCTATTAAGTATCTATAATACATATTATTACATTTGTAGCGTTGAAGCGAAATACTCCAAGATTAATAAAAAGAAAAATACAAAAATGAGAATATTAATACTCTTACTGGCTATAGTTACGGTCTTTTCATGCAAACAAGAAACAAAATCTTCTGATGCGGCTATACCAGTTGCAGAAAATGAAATGGCAGATACACTCCGTAAACCACAGGAGAAGCATTTGAAAAACTTACGTCAATTGACTTTTGGTGGTGATAATGCAGAAGCATATTGGAGTTTTGACGATAAGCAGTTGGTTTTTCAAGCGAGGAATGAAGCTTGGGGTACTCAATGTGATCAAATATACGTGATGGATGCCAATCAAAATTTTAGAGATGGCTCAATGCCGCAGATGGTAAGTACTGGAAAAGGTAGGACTACCTGCAGCTACTTCATGCCTGGAGATACTTCGATTATTTACGCCTCTACTCACGAAGGCAATGAAAATTGTCCACCAGAGCCAGAACGTAGAGCAGATGGTAAGTATGTATGGCCGATTTACAGTGATTTTGATATTTACACAGCAGATCTTGAAGGAAATATCTTAAAGAAATTGACTAACGAACCGGGTTATGATGCAGAAGCTACTCTTTCTGCACAAGGAGATAAAATTGTATTCACCTCTATTAGAACAGGTGATTTGGAATTGTTTACCATGGATATAGATGGATCTAATGTGAAGCAAGTGACTTCAGGATTAGGTTATGATGGTGGAGCGTTTTTCTCTCCTGATGGTACCAAATTGATTTTTAGATCTAGTAGACCTCAGACAGATGAAGATATCAAAGTGTATAAAGATTTACTAGCTGAAGGATTGGTTATGCCTACTCAGATGGAATTGTATTGGTGCAATGTAGATGGATCTAATCTTACTAAAATTACCGATTTAGGTAATGCTAACTGGGCACCGTTTTTCCATCCCTCTGGAGAGAAAGTAATTTTTGCATCTAATCATAGAAGCAAACGTGGCTTTCCATTTAATCTTTATATGATCAATTTGGACGGTACTGGACTAGAGCAAATTACTTTTGATGATACTTTTGATAGTTTTCCAATGTTTTCTTATGATGGAAAGCAACTTGTATTCGCTTCGAATAGAAATAATGGAGGCACAAGGGCCACAAATTTGTTCTTAGCGGATTGGGTTGAGTAGACCCAATTTTCGGATTTCTTAACGGTTTTTTAGTGAGATGTTGTGACTTTGTTAAAGTCTTGGCGTCATAAGGGTTGTGATGCTTTTGTATCACTATCTATGATATTTATCGCTAATCTAAACTAAAACGTAATGGAATACATTGAAAATTTATTTACTTCGCTAAGTGGCCAATTTGGAAACAAACTTCCAGGGATTGTTGGAGCTTTAGTAGTTCTTTTATTGGGATTTTTTATTGCTGGAATTATTAGAAAGCTTGTAGAAAAGCTTATGGGTAGAACATCTATTGACGAGAAGATTGGTCAAAAGATGCAGACTTCAATTAGGATTGATAAGTTTGTGGCTAAGCTCGCTTATTACTTGATAGTAGTATATACACTTATCGTTGTACTTAATTTGTTAGGTGTAGATGGCGTATTAGAGCCGCTACAGGATATGCTCAATAAGTTTGTTGGTTTCTTACCTAATGTTATAGGTGCAGGTATCATTGCATTCGCAGGATACATCATTAGTTCTATAGGATCAGAAGCTACTGGATTTTTATCTGAAAGATTAGAAGGATTTGGTAGAAAAATAGGCTTAGATGCTGGATCAGTTGATTTATCTAAAATAGTAAAGCAGATTGTTTTTATAATCATCTTCATTCCTATTTTGATCGTTGCTTTAGATACGCTAAATATGGATGCAATATCTCAACCTGCAACTGAAATGCTGAATACACTTCTTAATTCGATTCCAAAAATAATTGCAGCTGTATTATTATTAGGTGTGTTCTTTATTGTAGGTAAGTATGTAGTGACTATAGTATCTGATTTATTAAGAAATTTAGGCTTAGATAATTTAGCTACTAATATGGGTCTTAATAGAGTAATTGGACAAACTTCATTATCAGGTCTTATCGGAAATGTAGCTCTTTTCTTCATTATGTTCATGGGAGTGATCGCAGCTGCAGATAAATTAGAACTTACTCAAGTACAAACTATTCTAAGTAATGTAATGCATATCGCTGGAAAAGTATTCTTCGGTCTTATCATTATGATGGCAGGAATTTTCCTTTCAAATTTGGTTACAGATATGCTATCAAAATCTGAAGGAAATGGATACATGATTCCAATAGCTAAGTTTGCTGTAATGGGTATTTTCTTAGCATTTGCCTTACACACAATGGGTATTGCAGAAAGTATTGTAAATCTTGCGTTTGGACTTACTTTAGGGTCTGTAGCTATAGCGTTTGCACTATCATTTGGTTTAGGTGGTAGAGAGGCAGCTGGAAAGCAGATGGACAAATTTTTCAATAAGTTCGATAAATAAAAAATCAATATTTAGTGTGAATGAACTCTCGATTTATTCACCTTTAATTAGACTTACCCAAATTTCATTCAAAAATTTGGGTAAGTCTAATCTTCTAAAAAAACCTCACCGAAACTAACTTAATATGAGCGCTTATAAAGATCTAGATAAGAAGGACCGAACGGATTTCTATATAGCTTTGGCAGTTATCATTTCTGTATTATGTTTCGTTCTGTATTATTCCTTCACAGACCTTTTTTCCGACAAGGAAGTTACATTTTTGCAATCTGGCGTAAATGATATTCATCTGCATGATACATTAATCGTGGATGGAGCTACCTACGTTCCTCTTGATAAAAATATAGCATCTGATCAATCTTCAAATGAGCATTCTGAAGATCTAGAAAGTAATGTCACTCTAGATTCTAGTTCTTTGAATATCATTACACCTGAAAAAATTGAAGAACCTATTTCGGAGGCATCAATACTCCAAACTGATAGTGAAAATATTGTAGAAAATGCGCAAGAGCAAAAGTTAGATTCAGTACTTGTTGATGAACAAAAAATACTTGAAACTAATATTGACACAGTCATTAATAAAGTAGTTGTAGATACAATACTAAAAGAGTCTAAAAAGGAAGTTTCTGTTGCTCGAAATATAAATTCTGATGAGGATAGATCTTGTATCATTGCAGTGGGAATCTATAGAAATGAGCGTAATGCCAATAAAATGTTGGATCGATTAAAAGAGGCTGGATATGACGCTTTTTCTATTTCTAGAAAAAATAGATATCGAGTGCAAGTATATCATTCCTGTGATAATAAATCTTTAAACCAATCTTTGACTTCGATTAGAAATAATTATGCTGCAGATGCCCTGGTACTCATAAAGGAATAACTGTCCGCATTAATGGTTTAGGTACATTGTTGTCATCTGCATACTATTATTATAGTTTTAAATTTTCATCTTAGCTTACGTAGCATATTCGGCACCTTATTTGGTATCTACTATGTATTATTTTTTCGTAATATGAGCTAATTGGTAACGATTATATTAATGCTCATTTTCATTTTTTTTAAACTGTGAGCATGACTTTTTCGAGGATTGGTTTTTTAATTTTTATATCGATTGTTTTACTGATTGGATGCGCTGAAGAAAAGACTTTTCCTAAGGAGATAAATAGAGAAGAGCCATCATTAGTCAAACAAAAACAGTTTCCTTACGAGCAGCAGTTTATTAATAAGAATTTCCCTTACAGGACACCTGATTATCGAGCGTACAAAATGGCTAAATTGGATGTTGCTCGCCAATCGAAGGCTGGTGCGAGATCTGATGGCCAATGGAAAATTGAAGGCCCTGGAAATATTGGTGCCAGAGTAAATACACTAGCCGCTCATCCTAATAATAGTAATGAAATTATAGCTGGCTTTGCATCTGGTGGTGTTTTTAAGACAGTGGATAACGGAGCATCTTGGGAACCGATTTTTGATGATCAACCAGATCTTAATATCGGAGAAGTTACTTATGACCCTAATAATCCTAGTATTGTATACGTAGGTACTGGAGATCCTAATATTTCTGGTTATCCCAAAATTGGTTCTGGAATATTTAAAAGTATTGACGGTGGTGCATCTTGGTCTTATAAAGGATTGGAAGAAGCGAGTATCATTTCACGTATTCATGTCGCTCCTTCAAATTCTGATATTGTCTATGTTTCTACTATGGGACTGCCTTTCATCAAAACTAATGCTCGAGGTGTGTATAAATCAGTAGATGGAGGAGATTCATGGCAACATAAGTTGATGATCAATGATTCGACAGGGGTGATCGATATGGTAGTCAACCCAGAAGATCCCAACATTTTATATGCAGCCGGTTGGAATAGAAATAGGAGCGACAGTATTTCACGTATTGTAGGTCCTGATGCACGTATTCATAAATCTATAGATGGTGGTGATACTTGGACTATGCTAGAAGGAGGATTACCAATAAGTGATCGAATGGGAAGAATAGGTCTAGCGATGTCTGGACAAAACTATGATAATATATATGCCTCTTATGTCAATACTGGAGGAAATGATAGTTGTAATAATGGTGGATCACAATTATTAGGTATTTGGAAAACTACCGACGCAGGTAATAATTGGACTGAGATCAATACGCTTCCTGAAACAGGTTTACCCTGCAATATTTTGGGAGGTTTTGCTTGGTATTTCGGACAGGTGAGAGTAAATCCTAGTGATGATGATGACATTTTTATATTAGGCGTTGATATGTGGCGAACTCAAGATGGTGGTTCTAATTGGAGCAGAGCCGTACCACTTTGGTCTACTTATGATGTACATGCAGACAAGCATGATCTAATCTGGGAAGGCGATAGAATGCTATTGGCAACAGACGGCGGAATATATCAATCTGTAGATGATGGAGTGGATTGGACAGATATTGAAAATATTGCCACTACACAGTTTTATAGAATAGGGTATAATCCTCACAGACCAGAATGGAACTATGGAGGTGCTCAAGATAATGGTACTACTGGTGGTAATGCAGAAAATATTAATCAATGGCCACGACTATATGGCGGAGATGGATTTACAGTAGATTTTGATCCTTCTGATTCATTAATTTACTATGCCACTTCGCAGAATGGCAATCTTGTGGTTACTTATAATGGTGGTGACTTTTTTGATGATGCCACATTTGGTTTTGACTTTAGCGAGTCTACGAATTGGGATACGCCCTATTTCGTAAGTGCACATGACCCTAAAGTGCTTTACGCCGGACGTCAAAGTGTTTATAGAGGGTATAACGACGGTAGTTTTGTAGAGTGGACGAAGATTAGCGATATATTAACCGATACTACAGATAACGATGCTTTTTTAACGAGAAACATTAGTACAGTACATCAATCACCACTTATAGAAGAATATCTCTATGCCGGTACAACAGATGGATTGGTTTGGTCTTCGATCGATGGTGGCAATTCTTGGGATAATATTTCTGAAGGAATTCCTTATCGATATGTATCAGATGTAGTGGCTTCTCCCTCCATTCCGAGTACGGCATATGTAAGTGTAACTGGATATAAGTCAAATGATTTTGTAGCCTACATACATCGTACTGATGATAATGGACAAACATGGATTCCTATCAGTGGAGATCTTCCACAAATAGCTATTAATGATATACTAGTCCATCCAGAGTATGATGATAATGTAATTTTCGTGGCTACTGATGGAGGTATTTATTTTACTGAGAATGCTGGAGAAACTTGGGACCGATTAGGCGAAAATATGCCGATTATCGAAGTTTATGATATGGCATATAATCCAGTAAATAACGAATTGATAGCAGGAACCTTTGCAAGGGGAATTCAATCTTTTGATCTTTCTCAGATTGGATTGGATAATGATATTTCTTCTTTGACTGACATCCCATCACATGCAATCAAATTGTTTCCTACTGTAACGAATAATACGGTGCACGCTACTTGGGAAGATTACGGTTTTCAGAGCTACACTATTACTTCTTTAGATGGAAGAATCATTGAAAAAGGAGAGATCAATGGAGTAATGTTGGACTTAGATGTCAGTTATTTTGCCACAGGATCTTATATCATTACTTTCGAGAGTGGCTTTGGCATCCTATCGAAGCGGTTCGTCAAGATTTAAAGTGGTTTGTAAATTGTATGTATAGGCACTTCTAGTTGCTTTGATGCTTTCTTGCATTGGACCATTCTAAAAATTTAGCTAGATCTTTGAATGTTAGTAAAATACGCATTATATAAAATATTAATATTTTATATCTTTACTCTATGGATTGGAATAGTCTCATTCGCGGATTTGAAGATTACTTGATGTTAGAGCGATCATTATCGCCACATAGTATAGATGCTTATGTGAGAGACATCAAGAAGGTACAAGATTATATTGAGTTGAAGGAGCTTAACCTTTCTCCGTCCGAAATTCAGTATCAAAATCTTGAAGACTTTATCGTCTATCTCTATGAATTAGGTGTTCAAGCTAAATCACAGGCGCGGATTATTTCTGGCGTAAAGGCTTTCTATAAGTATTTGCTGATAGAAGATTTAATGAAGGATAATCCATCAGAATTATTAGAAGGACCAAGACTAGGTAAATATCTTCCGGATACCTTGAGTTATGAAGAGATAGACAATATCATTCATAGTATCGACCATAGTACCGATCACGGTCAACGAAATAGAGCCATATTAGAGACTTTATATTCTTGTGGTTTACGTGTAAGTGAGTTGACAAGTTTGAGGCTATCGCATTATTTTCCAGAGGAAGGATTTATACGAGTAATAGGAAAAAATAATAAAGAAAGATTGATACCGATTGGCAAGTCGGCCATTAAGTATATCAGTTTATACATGCCTATAAGGAAAAAGGTTACACCTAAGCCTGGAGAGGAAGATTATATTTTTCTGAATAGAAGGGGATCACACCTTTCGAGGATTATGATATTTAATATAGTCAAAGATGCTGTAAAAGCGGCAGGAATAGATAAAGTGGTAAGCCCTCATACCTTTAGACATTCTTTCGCTAGTCATATGGTAGACGCAGGTGCGGATCTTAGAAGTGTCCAAGATATGTTAGGTCATGAATCCATAACTACGACTGAAATTTATACGCATATAGACACCCAATATTTGAGAGATGCTATTATGACTTATCATCCTAGTAATAGGAAGTAAATTAATAATTGGAATTCTAGAAAATCAGAAATATATGGAAAGTAAAATGCTGCTTACTTAGCCTTCACTTTTTTACCTCTTTCCGCGAGAACAGCTTTAGCGATTTTATCACCTAGATCAGAAGCATCTTTAAGATCCTTTATGAAGCCATTTTTACCCATTTTCTGCTTGGCAATGCCACGGGTCCTTAGTATCGCAGCGGTATTTACCGAATGATGCTCAGGCAAGTCTAATGCTGCATCCAAACATCTTAGCACGTCTTCCATCTCATCCATTTCTATAAGTACCAATGCATAATTGAAATATGCTTGCTTCTTCCATTCGAAATTTGGATTGTCTTCAGGGAATACTCTTTTGGTGAATAGCTTCAAATCAAAAGCAGCTTTTGACCATTGCTTTAGTTCGATATGGCACAACGATTTTTGTCTTCTTGCTTTCCAATAGATGGGTTGAAGTGCTACAGTATGCTTGAGTGTAATGTCATAGTTTTTTATAGCTTCTTCCCACTCTTCTTTGATCACGTGGATTTTTGCTTTTCCATAATAAGCCGTAGGAATTGTAGAATCTATGTCGATACACTTATTGTAGTCTCTTAGTGCATTATGGTAATCCTTAAGATAGAAGTTTACTTTAGCTCTTCTCTCATATGCCATCGCGTGACGGTCATATTTTTCGATCGCCTTATCTAAAGCTTCGATAGCCTCTTTTTCTTTACCAATCTGCTTAACGAGATCTCTTCCTTTCAAAAAAGATTGTACAGCCGCTTTGTCAGATTTCGGCTCCATCATTTCATAATAAAGGATTTTGCCTTCATCAAGTAGCCAAGCTCTGACTGAACCAGAAATTGCAAATTGAGAGCAATATGCAATCAAGCTAGCAGTATTTCTAAAATGCTTTTCTGAACTCGTTCCAACAAATCGAGGAATGTCTAGAAGTAATTTTTGCTTGTTGAAAATTTCTTCAGATGCAAAAATCATTTCATTACGATGATAATTTTCGGCTCTGTACTCAAACATCTTGAACACCTTATCGTAACTCTTTTGAGTAGCAAATTCTAACCTTCCTTGAATTATCGTCTTAAAAAACATCTTCTACTTTGCTTGAGGTTATGCACAATTGGTTTAGGTAATTATTCTACAGAAAAAACTATTCCAAACTTAAATCGTTCAATACCCCACCATGGCTTCAAGAAGATTAACTTGAAACGAATAGAGGAAAAGAACTTATAGATTTGAAACAGGCTTGTCTGTCGCGAAAGGTAAAGATCGTTAAAAAAGACTGAAAATCAAAGAGATACGTTTTGATAAGTAGCCTTTTGAGTGATCAGAATGTGGATAATAAGGCTTAAGTTAATAAGAGCGACAGTTGAATATATAATCTTATTTTTCGTATTAGGTAATTCTATATTCTTATCTAGCTGAAATTTAGTGTAAAACGAATTATGTATATAGATATGTTTTTAATTTGCTCGAAATTTTAAATTTTCGAGAAAATGTTGAAAAAAATCTGGAAAAGGCCAATTTATCTAAGACTCTCATAGTTGTAGTTAAGGTTTTCAAAATTTGGAACAGATATAGCTTATCACACTGTTACTATATTGGTGAGGATAGAATTTCAGATATATAGTGATGAGTTTATCTTCCAAATCGAAATAAAGTAATATGATTAGATCAATAATAACCACGGTTCTACTTTCTTGTCTATCGTTAGCGGTAATTTCTCAGGACTATACAGAGCGTAAAGATATTTCTAAGAAAGAAGTGAAAAAACTTAGAGAAGCGATTAGTGCTAGTAGGTCTAATGACTCGGATAAAGCCCTTAAGGAGTATGACAAATTATTGAAAAAATACCCTGATTTTATAGAAGTTCTTCTTCGAAAGGGATCGATTTATTTCCAGAAAAAGGATTATGCAAATGCGAAGAAGAGCTTTTTAAGTGCAATTGCTAAAGCACCAGAGTATGACCCTGAAATGTATTTTAGTGCAGCACTTACTCTTCATGCAGCAGAGGAGTATGAAGCAGCAGCGTTTCATTTTGAGAGTTATTTGGATAGAGGGGCATCGAATAAGAGGAAAGAGGCAAAGGCTAAAAAGATGATGGAGAACAGTAGATTTATCCATCAGGCCTTACAAAATCCAGTAACCGCTGAATTCAATAAACTTCCAGAAAGTATCAATACTTCAGCTAGAGAATATGGTGCTACAGAGTCTATAGACGGTGAATCGATATTATTTATTCGGAGATACAGTCGAGCTGACGAACTTATGATTGCAACTAAGGAAGGAGACGATTATTCGGTCGAACCAGGTTTCGCTGAATTTGATGAATTTGCTGAGATTGGTACTTTTTCTTTCTCAGCAAATGGTAAATTCTTAGTATTCACGAGCTGTAATAATCGAGATGGATTTGGCGGTTGTGATCTCTATTACTCGCGTATAAAAAACGGAAAGTGGCTCAGACCTAGAAATATGGGTCCAGTGATCAATACGCCAGCTTGGGAATCTCAACCTAGTCTATCAGCAGATGGTGGTGCATTATATTTTTCTAGTAATCGCAAGCATGGCTTAGGTGGAAAAGATATTTGGGTAAGCCTAAGAGGAGGTGATAGAAATGGATGGACGGCGCCTGTAAACCTAGGCGATCATATTAATACCAAAGGTAATGAGGAGTCACCTTTCATTCATGCGGATGGATATACGCTTTATTATAGATCAAACGGTTTGCCTGGTATGGGAGATTTTGATAATTATTTTTCTGCTCGTAAAGGAGATCATCTATCTTGGGCTAAAGCCACTAATATGGGATATCCTATTAACACGCTGGGTCATGATGGCGCCTTAACTGTGTCTCTAGATGGAGAGAGAGGGTATATATCCACTGACAGAGAATTTTTGGAGAATCGAGAAACCAATACCAATTTAGAGGTATTCACATTTCCACTTCCGGATTATGCTAAACCTATTTTGACTACATATCTAAAAGTGAATGTTGTGGATGCAGTCACCAAAGATCCCATCTCTGCTAATAAAATTGAATTGGTCGATGGAGAGACAGGTTCAATACTTTCTAAAAATGAAGCAGAAGATGGCGAATTTATAACGAGCCTGCCTACTGGAAAAAAGTATGGATTAAGCGTGGAGATGGATGGCTATATTTTTCAATCTAGGTTTTTTGATTTAGCTGGAATTAGTACTGCTGTCGATCCGTATCAAGTAACTGTAGAAATGGTACCCATCCCTAAAGCTGAGTCACCCAATGTGATTTATGATACGCCTGTAATTCTCAATAATATTTTCTTCGAAACTGGATCAGCTAATCTCAAAGAGGTTTCGATGTTAGAGATTAATCGACTTTCTCAAACACTGCAAGATCAACCCTCTCTTAAAATTAGAATATTAGGACATACTGATAATGTAGGCGATAATGCAGCTAATAAAATATTATCAGAAAATAGAGCCAAAGCAGTTTATAATGCTTTAATGGCAAATGGCATTGAAATTTCGAGACTCAGTTATATTGGTGTAGGTGAAGAAGATCCAATAGATACCAATGACACTGAAGAGGGTAGACAGCGTAATCGAAGGACAGAATTTATTTTAATTCGGAATTAGGATATCAATGTGTTTCTCTATTTGTGCTTGCTTTTATCGTACTCGATCCTTCACTTATTGACTTCACACATTGAACAATGAATGCTGTATTGCAAGCGCTTCAGTAAGATCTATGCACAAAATCAATAAAGTAATGCTACTATCCTTACTTTTGCACCTATAATTACAATACCATGGGTAGAAGGAAAAAACGTAAAAGAGTAGTAGAAGATGTAGAGATGACAGGAATCGCTGACAAGGGTAAAGCGGTGGGTAGAGCACCTTCTGGTGAAGTCTTATTTGTCGATGGAGCAGTACCTGGTGATGTTGTGGATGTACTGGTTCTTCGAAAGAAAAAATCTTTTGGTCAAGGTATAGTGCAGGAGTTCAAATCCTATTCTGATGATAGAGTAAAACCTTTTTGTCAACATTTTGATGATTGTGGAGGATGTAAATGGCAACATCTAGACTATGCCGCTCAAATAAGACATAAGCATACTACTGTGGTAGAAGCGATGCGCAAGATTGCGAAGATACCGACCGAGACTATTTCTCTAATTAAGGGTTGTGAGGAAACTAGATACTATCGAAATAAGGTGGAATATAGTTTTTCAAATAAAAGATGGATAACAGAAGCCGAAGCAGCATCAGGAGAAGAAATCCAGCAACATCCAGCTTTTGGATTTCATAGGGCTGGTGCTTGGGATAAAATAATTGATATTCATACTTGTCATCTTCAAGATACACTCTCTGATCAAATAAGAAATGCGGTTAGAGAATATACGATGAAGCATGAGATTACTTATTATGATCCACGCGCTCATAAAGGTATGATGCGCAATATGATTGTAAGAAATACAAGTCTCGGAGAATGGATGTTGATACTAAGTTTTGGCGAGCCTAAAATGGAGATTATAGAGGGCGTTATGTCCTATATAAAAGAATCTTTTCCGCAGATTACCTCTTTACAATATGTAATTAATCAGAAGCTTAACGATACCATTTTAGATCAAGATATTATCTTATACAGTGGAGAAGAATATATCATTGAAAAGTTAGGTGATTGTAAATACAGAATAGGGCCAAAATCATTTTTTCAAACTAATAGTAAACAAGCTAAGGTCTTATATGATGTAGTGAAAGACTATGCTCAATTAGAGCCAGAAATGAATGTCTATGACCTCTATACAGGTCTTGGAAGTATTGCATTATATCTTGCTAAAGATTGTAAGCAGATTGTAGGCATAGAAGAAGTAGAGCCGGCAATCATTGATGCCAGAACTAACGCAAAGCTCAACGAAACAGAAAATTCTATTTTTTATGCCGGTGATGTAAAAGACGTTTTGACAGAAGGCTTTAGAGATCTGCATGGTAGCCCAGATATTGTCATTACGGATCCGCCAAGAGCAGGAATGCATAAAGATGTGATTGAGACATTATTGAAATTATCAGCGCCAAGAATCGTATATGTAAGTTGTAATCCAGGAACTCAAGCAAGAGATATCGCTTTACTTTCTGAAAAATATGATATGGTCAAAATGCAACCGGTTGATATGTTTCCACATACGCACCATATAGAAAATGTGGCATTATTAGAACTAAAGAATGTGTAGAATCGATTGTTGAAATATTGATTAGAGATTAAAATAAATATGTCAGAATTAGAAAAATTTTTACAACTAGAAGAGCAACTTAAACCTTATATCAAGATGATGGCTCAGGCTGCAGATACTGTAGTCGTGCAGGAAGTATCTAAGTATCCAATTTTTGTAGTGCATCAACAAGAAGTGAATATTGGTATTCCTTTATTGGATAAGGAAATGAACAAAACCCCTTGGTCTATCAATGCCTCTACATTAGAAGAATTTGTATCTAAGCAAATCGTATTCGAAGATAAAGTGGATGAATTTAGAAAAAACTATAAAAGTCAAGAAGAATATTTATGCATTTTTGTCTTAAGTGAATTGGGTGCCCAATTTATTTATTTACCTAAGAATTAGAATTATTTATTAGCCTTGTCTGCTTATTATCGAAATTCTCTAAGGCTTGCCAATAAGTTACCTTATGCTACGTTATTTAGTGTATAAATGATATTCTTGGTGAGGTGTGAAAGTATTTGGTTTAGGCTGAATTATTCCTATTGGAATGTTGCTGAATCATTTGTTATCAATCTTATCTTATTGAAAAACATCTAATTTCGATTCTATGCATTTTATTATTATTCTATTATTGTTTTTAAATTCTCAATCACCTTTAGGTAGTAAAAAGGAAAAGCAAAACTTTGATGCTTGCAACTATACAGAAAGTTACAGAGATACGAATATTCATTTATTTAAGGATAAAGCGCATGCTTCAAAGGAGTACAGAGATATTAAAATGAATGATCAAAGATTTAGAGGTAGCGATGTGAAATTAATGAATGATGTGGAGAATATTTTAAAGATTTCAGCAATCGTAGAAGATCAAATTAAACGAACAGAAAAATTAGACTCAGAGTTAATACAAACTATTTCTATAGTATTAACGCACAATCCATTTTACTTTACCAAATATTTTCACAAGTCATTATTCGAATTTATTAATTCCAACAGATGCGATGAAGTAGATGCTCAAATATTATTGCGAACATTATATAAAGATCTATTTCGTGAGCCGTATATCAATTTTGAAACTAGACATCAAGAAGAAAGTCAAAGATATATAGTAATGAATGAAAGAATTTCTAAAGCTATAAATTACGAAAATGATTTAGCAGAACTGTGTACTACAGTAGATTCTTTTTTGAATAGAAAGATGTCTTTTAACGAAGGTGAAATTATTGGTACTTGGGGAAATAGTGCAAAACGTACGACTATTAGAAAGATGGAGGATGGAAGGTTATTTATGATTTTATCTTTTTCTGACAATGCTTTTCCAAGTCGTAAAGAAATAGAATATAACGCTTTAGGTGAACTACAATATAAATTACCGTATACATCAAAAAGATGGAAAATAAATACCAATGGTGCATTGGAATTGAAGCATTCAAAAGATCAAGAAAGTGTTATTTATCCGGCTTACATCAATACATCAAAGACTGGCTTGTAGGAATGTAGAAAAGCTTGTTTTCTTTTCTTAATTTTTGGTGGTATTTCGCGTTGATTTTGAAATGCAGATATAGTATGTTTATGCTTTAAGCGATTTATTTTTATCTTCATAAAATGATAATTACATATATAGCTTGGTCTATTCTGTTTCTAGGATTTTATATTTTAAACAGAGACTATGCATCGCTTCCTGAGCAAGTACCTACCAAATATAACTTTGATGGTAGTATTCAAAATAGAGGCCCAAAAGGAATGCTTTATGTTTTAGTAGGTGTTGGATTTTTTGTTGGATTGCTTATGACGGCAATCAATTTTATGGAAGATATTGGAGAGGCATCTCTTGTATTAGAAGTCATACATTTAATTACTCAACTTCTATTTACTTATATTATTTATCAAACTATTAAAATTACTAAAGGGGCAGCCAAAGGATTAGATTTTATATTCTACACACTTTTATTGGCTGTCATGCTTCTTCCTCTTTATTTAGCTTTTTGTATCTAACCGTTATACTAATTTGAAGATTGTTATTTCTGGTCGTGCATTAAATCGCACTTGCCATAGATTACCTAGCGCACGATTGATATACATATGTCTACCATCTTTTAAGTTGTACTTTCCGGCAGAGTAATTTTTATTTTTTACCGGAAGCATTGGTGGATCTAGAAAAGGAGGTTTGCATTGTCCGCCATGGGTATGTCCAGATAGTATCCATCCTTTATATCCGTTCCATACATTTAGATCTGCCACATCTGGATTATGACTGAGTACGAGGTTAGCATAAGAGCTATTCACATTATCCATGATTTGACTAGGATTGAAATTTGTAGACCAATAGTCGTCTAAGCCAATAATGTTTAGTCCTTCGAAATTGTGTTGTTGATTACGCAATATGGAAATGCCGCTATCAGTCAAGATTTGAGAAATATCATTAGCGACATGATTTTGACTCCAACCATGTCCATAATCGTGATTTCCTAAGATCCCAGCAGTACCTAATTGACCTCTCACTGCGTGAAGCATTACTTCTTTTAATTGAGTGAGTTGCTTACTATTTTTCCAGCTAACATAATCACCTGTATATACTACATAATCTGGTTTGAGTTTCGCCACTTTTTGAAAAGAGTCTATCAAAAATTGATAATCAAATCGATCTCCAACGTGAATATCACTTATTTGCATTACAGTCCTACCTACTAAGTGTTTCGGCAAGTTGTCAATCTTCATTTTTTGATAGACTACTTCCAACCAAAAGGGTTCTATTTGCCATGTGTATAATCCTGTAAGGCTGGCACCTGCCGCTAAAGTAGCTAGTGATTTGGTGAAAGTTCTGCGATTCATATTGAAGTAACGATCGTATTGTGCAGTTATGTTACACTAAGGCTTGAAAATCTAGTACAGTATTTGTATTAATTATATTATAAATTAATTTCATATGAAAGGAATCATACTCGCGGGAGGATTGGGTACTAGGTTATATCCATTGACATTAGCATGTAGTAAACAGATGATGCCGGTTTACGATAAACCAATGATTTATTACCCGCTAACTACATTGATGGGTGCAGGGATTAATGAAATTGCCATTATTTCTACACCTCAAGACTTACCAAATTTTGAAAAATTATTGGGAGATGGAAAGGACTTAGGTTGTGCTTTCAGCTATATTCCTCAATATGAACCTAACGGACTGGCGCAAGCTTTTGTCTTGGGTGAAGAATTTATAGGAGATGAAGATGTGGCTCTAGTTTTAGGGGATAATATCTTTCATGGTAGCGGTATGATGGATTTGATGCAATCTTTTAATCAACCGGAGGGTGGAGTAGTATTCGCTTATCAAGTATCTGACCCTGAGCGATATGGCGTGGTAGAATTCGACAAGGATAATAATGCTCTTTCGATAGAAGAAAAACCAAGTGATCCTAAATCAAATTTTGCGGTACCTGGACTTTATTTTTACGACAATAGTGTAGTAGAAGTGGCCAAGAATTTGAAACCCAGCGCTCGTGGCGAATATGAGATTACAGATGTCAACAAACATTATCTGAAAGCGGGAAAACTTAAAGTGGCAGTCCTTAGTAGAGGTGTGGCATGGTTGGATACAGGTACTCACGATTCACTAATTCAGGCAGGTCAGTATATCCAGGTTATAGAACATAGACAAGGATTGAAGGTGGGTTGTATCGAAGAGATCGCTTACCGGATGGGATTTATTGACGATGTCCAGTTGAGAGTATTGGGTGAGAAATATATTAAGAGTGGATATGGAGAGTATTTATTAGACTTATTGGATTAGATAAGTTAGGTGCATATTGATAAGTACTTTAGAATGTCTGTATCTCCCAAAAATTCTCCATAATAAACCTTATTGACTTCATAACAAATACAGTACTTTCGCGGTTTCTCAAGTAGAACAATTTACGTCAAGTAATTAAGTGAGTAATCCAAATCGAAATAACGATCTAGAAGAAGGTAATTCTGTATTAGACTCTATAAAACTAAGTAGAATATTAGTGCCTGCCTTGATTGGTATAGCTATCGTTATCTATATGATGTATAGCCAATTGGATGTAGACGAATTTAAAAATATTGATTGGAATGGACATTTGGCTTTTTGGCTTTTGATGGCCGTAATGATGTATGTACTTCGTCATCTCTTTTATGCTGCTAGATTGCGGTTGATGTCAGATAGAGTATTTGACTGGAAAAAATCAATTCAACTAATATTTATTTGGGAATTTGCTTCTGCGGTATCGCCAACTAGTGTTGGAGGTTCTGGTGTAGCGCTATTCTTATTGGCACAAGAAAAGTTATCTGCTGGAAAGACTGTATCTGTAGTGTTGTATTCTATGGTTTTGGATACTATATTCTTTATTATAGGATTGCCCATATTGTATTTTGCGCTCGGCGCGACCATCATTAGACCTGGAATGCTTTCCATTACTGATTTGGATGGTTTTGGCTTTACTTTTCTCACCGTATTAGGAGTAATGACGGTGTATGGATTAGTGTTTTTCTATGGCTTGTTTATTAATCCAAAAAGTATTCAAAAGATTCTATTATTTTTTTCAAGGAGAAAAATATTGAATAGATTCAAATCGAGTCTCGAGCAAACTGCAGAAGATGTAGTGATGACTTCTGAGGAATTGGCCCAAAAACCCATGTCTTATCATATCAAAGCCATGTTTCATACTACTGGTGCTTGGGTGACTAGATTTGTGGCTATTAGCTTTATCATAGTGGCATTAGTGCCTGAGACGGGCTTAGATATTATGAATCAACTTACCTTATTGGCACGAGGAGGTTCTATGCACGTAGTGACGGCTTTTACACCGACACCAGGTGGATCAGGAGTAGCGGAATATCTTTTTGGTGGCTTCTATTCCGATTATATATCTTCAGGAATTTCATCTTTAGCGGCATTAATTTGGAGATTGATTACTTATTATCCTTATCTGATTGCAGGTGTTATTATAGTACCAGTATGGTTCAATGATATCTTAAGAAGAAGACGAATGGGAGAATTATAACATTTAATAAATATAGACTGCGGATAATCTCAAAAAAGATTAATTTTGCACTGAATTCAAAGTACAACTACAACAATATTAATATGGCATCAACATCAAAATCTACGGGTAAATATTGGCTATACTTCGCAGTATCTCTGTTGCTTACGATTGGATTTCTTATCATCCTTCCTGAGTGGTTTTGGGTTATGCTTCCTTTCTTGCTGACGTATTTCGTCCAGGCAATGGATTGGATGTAGTGAATATCTCTTGGCGTTCTAAGTTTAAATAGGGTAGCCTAAAGTAGAATCCAATATTTCTTTATTCTTTTAATAGCTTACTTCTAGGTTTTCGAGTTATACAGTAACGGGGGTATAATCCGAATCTCTACTTTTGCCATATTTGATTGTAAATTTAAGTACGTAAATATACAAACAGATAAACTATCACCTTTTTTACATGATGTTGTAGATCGTTTCTTTCCAATGTCATAACATCACTGCATTAAAAAGCCCAGTCATTATGACTGAGCTTCTTAATCTACCTTATTAGTAATTGTCTTTTTTAAACTATGTCATCTGGACTTGGAGATTCTACAGAAGGAGTATCCGGCGCTATAGATTTACCAGAGACTAACGGCTTGTTTTTATCTTCAAAAGGTGAATCACCTATTAACCTTGCCACATCAGACTTCGTTAATACTTCTTTATCAAGTAATGCTGCTGCTAATAAGTGCAGCTCTTTACTTCTCTCTTTAAGAAGATTCTGAGCTCTTTCATATTGCGCATCTATCATTTTTCGGCACTCTTGATCTATGAGCTTAGCGGTATCATCAGAATAAGGCTTGCTAAATTGATCTTGCTGCATTCCATAGAATGATACGTTACCTACTTTTTCATTCATACCGTAGACTGCCACCATAGAGTATGCCATCTTAGTCACCTGATCAAGATCTGATTGAGCGCCTGTAGAAATCTTATTGAATATATTTTTTTCTGCAGCTCTACCACCCATGGTCATACACATCCTATCTAACAAAGCTTCTGTACGTGTAATGTATTCTTCTTTTGGCAAATATTGTGCGTATCCTAATGTTCCCATTCCTCTCGGTACGATAGTCACTTTTACTAATGGACTTGCGTGTTCAAGATACCATCCACAGATAGCATGACCCGCTTCGTGATAGGCGATGATTTCTTTTTCTTTGGGAGCGATGAGTTTGTTTTTCTTCTCTAATCCTCCGATCACTCTATCCAAAGCGTAATTGAAATCATCCATGTCTACTTCGGTCTTTCCGCGACGTGCAGCAATTAAGGCTGCTTCGTTACAGACATTGGCGATTTCTGCACCGGCGAATCCTGGTGTCATCTCCGCCAATTCGTACGCAGACATGGTTCTCTTTGTCTTTATATTTTTCAGGTGTACTTTAAAAATCGCTTCTCTACCTGTCAGATCTGGTCTATCTATACCGATTTGTCTATCAAATCTTCCTGGACGCATCAGAGCATTATCCAGTATATCTGGACGATTAGTCGCGGCCATTAAGATTACACCTTTATCAGTGCTGAATCCATCCATCTCTACGAGCAGCTGATTCAAAGTATTTTCACGTTCATCATTGCCACCTTGTACAGCTCCTTTTCCTCTAGCTCTACCGATAGCATCTATCTCATCTATGAAAATAATACAAGGTGCCTTTTCTCTTGCTTGTTTAAATAAATCTCTAACTCTTGATGCTCCCACCCCTACAAACATTTCTACGAAATCTGATCCAGATATGGAGAAAAATGGCACTTCGGCTTCACCGGCAACCGCCTTTGCTAATAATGTTTTACCTGTGCCTGGAGGGCCAACAAGTAGTACACCTTTAGGTATTTTACCACCAAGTGCAGTATATTTTTTAGGGTTTTTAAGGAAATCAACGACTTCCATTACCTCTTCCTTCGCTTCGTTTAATCCTGCAACATCCGCAAAGGTTACATTTACCTTAGAGTCCTTATTATCAAATAAGGTAGCTTTCGACTTGCCGATGTTAAAAATCTGTCCACCGCCAGGGCCACCACCGCCACTTACTCTTTTCATTATAAATAACCATATAGCTACTAGTATGAATAGAGGAAGTAACCAACTAAGTATTGGTCCTATATAGTCTGTTTTGGTTTGAAAATCAATGTTGACTTTGTTTCCGCTAGCATTGTAGCGCTCCATTTTTTCTTCAAAGAATCCAACTTCTCCAATCGTAAATTGGTATTGAGGTTGTTTCGCTGAAAAACTACTTTCCTTTTGATCAGGAAATTTTTCTTTGATAGCAGATTCTGTCAGAAAGACATTGGCTTGCCTGTGATTATATACAATTACTTCTTCTACTTCATTCTTTTCTACCATTTCGTAGAATTCTCCTGAAGAGATATTCTTAGCACTGCCATTCATCATTACAGACATATTGATACCCAATATGACTAGAATGATTATACCATAGATCCAATAAGAATTGAAGTTTACCTTATTCGGATTCTTCTTTGGATCGTTATTTTCGTTGTTACTCATTTTTATCTTTTTGGCGCTACCCATTTTATGAATTGCGCATTATTATCTTTCTTAAGCTCAATGATGTGAGACTTGTATCTATATAACAGTTCTTTCTTACTAAACGTTTTGTCTGCTAGAGATTATATGTTGGCATATTCCGTAATCTCTGCGTCACTCCATAGATCTTCTAGTTCATAGAACTTTCTAGTCTCAGGATAGAATACATGTACGACAGTGTTGAAATAATCCACTAATACCCATCTTGCATTGGTCATACCTTCTCGGTGAGCAGGGATAACACCCAACTCATCTTTTACCCTTTTGATGATATTTCCGGAGATTGCACTTACTTGAGTTGTAGAATCACCTTCACATATGATAAAGAAGTCAGCAGGCGCTTCGTCGAGATTACGCAGATCTAGGCTTATAATGTTTTTACCCTTGATATCTTGAATCGCATCTACGATTAGTGGATTGAGTTCTTCTGTATTTTGCTGAATTTTCTCAGCGGCATTGGATCGTTTCAAATATCTTATTTTTGTTGACCGCTCCTCCCATTGACGAGCTTAGTAGTATAACGTTTATTAATGAATCAAAGTTAACAATTGTTTCGATGCCACGTCCCTTAATTATTGGTCGTCCTACGATCACATTTGATACTATCGATTCTACAAATGATTATGCTACTTTATTAGTATCAAATAGTACTCCAAACGAAGGAACTGTCATATGGGCGCACTATCAGAGCCAGGGGCGTGGACAGATTGGCAGTAATTGGAATGCAAAGGCAGGAATGAATCTTTTGATGTCCGTCATATTACAACCTAGATTTTTAATGGCGTATCAGCAGTTTACACTGAATATTTTGGCTTCTTTGGCAGTGATTGCTGCCTTGGAAAGCTTTGGAATTTCTGCTAAGATTAAATGGCCTAATGATATCTACATAGGCAATAAAAAGATTTGTGGTATTCTCATACAAAATATCTTACAAGGGAAGGGTATTAAAAATGCGGTAATTGGCATTGGTTTGAATGTCAATCAAGAAGATTTTGATCCACTTTTGCCTAATCCTGTTTCAATGAAGATATTATCGCAAAAAGTGTATGAAATCGAAGCGGTGAAATCCGAAGTTTGTAAGCAATTACAGGAGTATTACCATCGTCTCAAGGAAGATGGTTTTGAAGTACTCAAAAAAGAATATTTGGGGAGGTTATATCTTAAAGATAAAGAAGTCGATTATCTCATAGATGGAGATAAAATAAAAGGAAAAATTATAGGTATTTCTGACTTAGGTAAATTGCAAGTATTGTTGAAAGAGGAAGTAAGGGAATTTAATTTTAGAGAGATAAAATATTTACATCAATGATCAAATACGCATATACAATTCTCTATGTTTCGAGTGTAGTGCAGTCGCTTGAATTTTATGAAAAGGCTTTCGGTTTTGAAAGAAAATTTTTAACTGAAGAGCAAGACTATGGAGAGCTAAAAAGCGGAGACACAGTGATCGCTTTTGCTTCTAAGCAATTGGCTAATAGTAATTTAAGTAACGGCTTTATGGTAGCGACTCAAAGCGGAAAACCTTTTCCAATCGAGATGGGATTTACAACAAAGGATGTAGAAAGTACTATAGAGAAGGCTATTGAATTTGGAGCCAAATTAGAAGAACCTATAAAGTCCAAACCTTGGGGACAAAAAGTAGCTTATATCAGGGATAATAATGGATTTTTATTGGAAATATGTACTCCTATGGGATAAGGTAAGAATTAGAATCTTACAATGGAAAAAGGAAATATTTTAAAAATAGAAATGATGCCTTAAGAAGATATTAAAATACATAAAACGAGATCTTATTAAATATCTTGCACTAATGCAATGTAACTATGTAATTAGATTCCATACTAGCAAGAGATTCGACTCTTATCTTGGAACATAGAAAGAAAATCTATTATTCTTTTTACTATTCAATTTCACCAAACTTTAAAGAGAATTCTCTGTTCTCAAGGGTATTAAAACTCAACAAATGAAAGCAACCATCCTCACTATTGGAGACGAGATATTAATAGGTCAAATTATAGACACGAATGCCGCTTGGATGTCGCAAAACTTAACGGCACTTGGAATTACAGTAGTAGAGCGAATCACTGTATCTGACGAACATCAAGCTATCAAGAATGGCATTAAATATAGTCTAAGCAAGTCTGATATAATATTGATGACAGGAGGGCTAGGTCCTACTAAGGATGATATAACCAAGGTAGCAATTGCTGATTACTTAGGTGTAGGTATGGAATTTCATGAAGCCGTTTACGAGAGAATAAAGGCCATTTTTGCTCCTAGAAACATACCATTGACTTCAGCGCATAAAGATCAATGCTATCTTCCTCAAAATGTAGAAATCCTAGATAATAGTATGGGGACTGCTCCGGGTATGATGTGGCATCACGAGGGCAAATTAATAGTTTCCATGCCTGGTGTACCTTACGAGATGAAAGCAATCATGAAAGAAAAATTGCTACCCAAATTGGCTCAAAGGACTGATCGAAAAGTGATCTTGCATAAAACTATCATGACGGCAGGTATGGGTGAATCCAGTATCGCTGATCAAATAGAAGATATTGTAGATAATTTTGATAATGAGGTATCGATTGCTTATTTGCCAGGATTAGCCCAAGTAAGATTACGAATTACTGCCCAAGGAACGGACGAGGAATCGCTGCAGACCCAATTGGATAAGGCCGTGGCAGATATTACCTCAAGATTAGGAGATTTGGTATATGGTTTTGAAGAGATTTCGCTTCAAGAAACGGTTCAGCAGCTTTGTATTGAAAAAGGAATTACAATAGGTACAGCGGAGAGTTGTACAGGTGGCTATCTATCGCATTTGATTACATCGATTTCTGGTTCTTCGGCTTATTATAATGGATCGGCTATCACGTATAGTAATGCTTCGAAGCAGAAGATGCTTGGCGTAAAGCGAGAAACACTTGATAGCTATGGTGCCGTAAGTGAACCAGTAGTAAAAGAGATGGTAGATGGTGCATTGAGACTATTAGATGTCGATGTGGCAGTGGCCCTTTCTGGGATTGCTGGACCTCATGGTGGCACAGAAGATAAGCCAGTAGGTACTGTTTGTATCGCAGTAGGCTCACATGGTGTAATTCACACACGAACCATACTAGCGTCTAAAGACCGAAATAAAAACATTGCATATGCCAGCAATAAGGCATTGAATATGCTCAGAAAGTACATTTTGCAGATGAAATAAGTTAACTTTGCAGTCATTTTGGGACAGCACCATAAGTGGTGTTTTTATAATAGAAATAGTTAAACTGAAAATATGGCTAAAGTAGAGTTAATCATGCCTAAGATGGGCGAAAGTATCATGGAAGCTACGATCCTTAATTGGACAAAGAGTGTGGGTGATACGATTGACCTAGATGAGACTGTGCTCGAGATAGCTACGGATAAGGTAGATTCTGAAATTCCTTCACC
>CALBEE010000195.1 GCA_937927575.1 uncultured Saprospiraceae bacterium
TCCATAGTACTGAATAGCATCAGTCAAGTTATTGAGCGCCTGAGCTATACGTCCCATCCTATAATTATATTCTAGATACTCAGGCCCTTCTTCTTGAAATAAGTAAGATTTCGTAATGAGTAAGGTATAAGCTCTTTGATAATACCCACCATCATAAAGAAGTCGCGCTTTCAATAATTCAGGATTGGGAGCAATTTTATTTTTAGCTTCTCTTTTGGCTTGCTTATCTTCATCTACTAGATCATTACCTTGATCTAAACATTTTTTCATGTATTGTTTGTAAGCCACAAAATTATTATTCATTACTAGCTCGTACCAAGCTAATTTTTGATATGCTTCTTTAATGAAATGTTCGCCATTAAAATTATTGATATAGACTTTTAAATGTTCGTCAGCACCTTCTTCTAATCTATATAATTTCGACTTGCCAAGAAGTAAATCTAAATAATAAAATTCTTCATATTGCGAACCAGTAGGTCGACCTTCTAGTATTTTTATAGTCTTATCATTAAGTCCATTTTTATGTGCCATATTAGCCAATACGAAACAACTTAAAGGATTATTTTCGGTATCTAAATTTCTATCTTTGATAAACGTCCAAGCGCTTTTCTTTTTATTATTCTGAGATGATAAGATATAAGCATAAATTGTAGAAATCTCATCATAAAAAACTGAGGTTACATCTCGATCCAATTTTGTTAAAGAATTTATTTCTTCAGTACCTTGCTGTATGGATCCATCTACACCGAAAATCTTTCGAAGGAAGCCTGGCAATGATTCCGCTAAGGCGTGCAGAATGGAAAGGCTTTTCCGATTTAATAAAAATTCTGGATACTGCTCTACATTTTTCTCAAGCAATTTATAAGCAGAATATATTTCAGAGGCTGCGGTATACTTTTGATCAAATTTCATTCTAGCCAAAGCCCATTGCAAAGTAATCTCGGCTTTTACAAAACGACTATAGGGAGAATTGACTTTAGCATCTTCTATACGATCTAATCTTCTTCCTTTGTTTTTTTCTAATCGATCAAACTGATCCTTGTCTTCATTGATAAATATCTCAAAGAAATCTATATAATTTTCTACATGAAGAACCATCAAATTATTGGGATCAGTAGTTTTTATAACTTCGATTTTTTCTAGGGCTTCAGTTTTGCGCAAGCTCATCGCATAGCCATAAGCTTCTCTAATATCAGGAGTAATCTCAAATCTGTCTTGAGCAGAAACGAGTATACCCATCATTAGTAAACACGTAGAAAATATAAGCTTTGAAAGAAGGACCTTCATCAATTGCAAAATACGCAGAAATCATGGTTTTGGTTCCTAAAGTGAAAGTTTAGGATTTATTTGACATTAATTGGCCATAATTGAATCTTAAAAATAGATGATTCCCCTTATCCTGTTATATAGTTCTGTTGTCAATTCAAGACATCAAAAAAGCCATACAGAGTGAATCTGCATGGCTTTAGATATTAGTTTTGAGTCTGTTACTACTTGTTATTTTCGACTAAGCTTGGATCTACCAATACTCTTCCACAATGTTCGCAGGCAATTATATTTTTCATTGCTCCGATCTCAATAATAGTCTGAGGTGGGATACGGTTAAAACAACCTCCGCAAGACGCTCTATTTACAGGGGCTACGGCTACACCGTTTCTGTAAGAACCTCTAATCTTATCGTACGATTGGATCAATCTATCTTCAATAGTCTTTCTCACCTTAGCGGAAGCTTTCTCCAATTTCGTTTCGTCCTTCTCAGTTTTTGCGATAATCTTATCTAGCTCTACTTTTTTGGTTTCAAGATCTCCTTTTCTCTTTTCGAGCTTTTCGATCGCTGTTTTAAGGCTTTCTTCTTTAACCTCTTTTGCAGTATTCGCTTCTCTTATCCTTTTTTCAGATAGTTGGATCTCTAGCTTCTGTAGCTCAAGTTCCTTAGTCAGAGCATCGTATTCTCTATTGTTCTTTACATTATCAAGCTGCGAGTTATATCTCTCGATAAGAGACTCCGCTTCTTTAATATTTACGGTGTGCTTATTGATTTCGTCGCTTATCTCTTCGATCGAAGCATTGACCTTATTTACTCTTGTTTCTAGACCAATGATCTCATCTTCCAAATCACTAACTTCCATAGGAAGTTCACCCTGTAAAATTTTGATCTCATCCTTCTTAGAATCGATTGATTGCAGCTCTACTAATTGATTTAGTTTGTCTGCTACTGATAGTTCCGTTGTTGCCATATTTTCTTATGATCTTAGTAGTAATATACAGGATTAGTACTCTGTAGAGTATAATGGGCTGCAAAAGTACTAAATTTCTCTTTTACTAGCTTATAAAGAAGCTCGATAGTATATTGTTCACTCTCATAATGTCCAATATCAGCGATAATCAAGTCTCCATCTGCATCAAAGAACTCATGATACTTATAATCACTTGTCACAAATACCTGGGCTCCAGCTCTTTTTGCATTATTTAATAAGAAGCCCCCTGAACCTCCACATACGGCTACCCTTTCTACAGTATCCACACATTTAGCCGTATGCTTTATCACATTAAGCTTCATCTTGTCCTTCAACAAGGCTAAAAAGTCATCCGTTTTCAATGGATTCGACAAATCACCTATTACGCCTGCACCTGCCACTTCCTCCACTAGATCTTGGTTCTTAGGCGCAAGTATACTTACATTAGTTAGACCTAACTTATTGGCAATCATACCATTGACACCATTGGCTAAGACATTATCCAAATTCGTATGAATAGCTATTAAAGCGATATCATGCTTAATGGCCTTTATCACTGTCCTCTCGATATAATTGGCTCCAGTAAGCCTTTTCAAGCCAGAAAATATTATAGGATGATGTGCTACTACTAGATTACATCCTTTATCAATCGCTTCATCCATTATCGCCTCGGTACTATCTAAGCACAACAATACTCCTGTCACTTCCATCTCAGGATCACCAATCAAAATACCAGCATTATCATATGCTTCTTGTAGACCAAACGGTGCAATACTATCTAGATAATTATAAACATCCTTGACGGTACTCATGCTTTCTTTATTTTTTCTTCTAGGGCTGTAGTAGAATATCCTTCTACAAACCTGAGACTTAATACTGAACCTCCGTGATCTATAACGTGCTCACTTCCAACAATTTGATTAGGTTTCCAATCTCCTCCTTTTACTAATATATCTGGAGTGAGCATCTCAATCAATTCTAACGGCGTCTCTTCATTAAATATAATGACTAGATCTACAAAGGACAAAGCAGCCATGATCAAGGCACGATTATCCTGATCCTTAATCGGTCTATGCTTGCCTTTAAGCTGACTCACACTCTTATCCGCATTGATAGCTACTATGAGCTTATCACCTTGCTCGGAAGCCTCTTCCAGATATAGTATATGTCCTTTATGTATGAGATCAAAGCATCCGTTGGTAAATACTACATTGAATCCCTCTTGCTGCCATTGATGCACTATCGATGCCGCAGATTCATAATCAGCCGCTATTTTGCTTTCAATGCTCATACCTCTACTTTGAATATTTTACTTCTTAGGCTTTTCCAAATTAGCATAGATTAACCAAATGGTACTTATCAAAGTGAGCCCCGCACCAGCTCTCACATAACTCCCACCATCTCTTCCATTGATTAATAATATCGCTCCCCATACGAGAGTACCGACTGACATCAGCAGAAATACTACCAATAAAGAACTGAAGATATACTTCTTATTCATAAGCCGTAAATCCTATAATTTGGCAGATTTTATAGCATCAAGGTATCTTTGCAACTGCTTTTTCACTACTGGGAATAAGAAGAATAATCCTACCATATTAGGGAAAATCATTGCAAAAATCATCGCATCTGAGAACTTCCAGATAGAGTCCATACTTGCTGCAGCTCCAATAACGATAAACAGTAAGAATAAAATCTTGTATGCCATATCAGCACCTTTACCTCTACCGAAAAGATATTTCCAAGACTGTAATCCATAGTAAGACCATGATATCATCGTAGATACTGCAAACAGTACCACAGCTATAGTCAAGAAGACATTAGAGTAAGGAATATAATTTGCAAAGGCCTTAGATGTAATACCTGCACCTTCATAAGAAACTCCGTCAATCATCACAGCTCCAGCTCCGTCTCCTCCATAGATAAATGCTCCGTCCATATTGAAAATAATGATAACTAAAGCCGTCATCGTACAGATAATCACTGTATCAATAAATGGCTCAAGTAATGCCACTAGACCTTCAGATGCCGAATATTTCGTTTTTACTGCAGAGTGAGCAATAGAAGCCGAACCCGCTCCAGCTTCGTTAGAGAAGGCTGCTCTTTGGAACCCAACAAGAAGTACCCCAATTACACCTCCAACACCTACTGCCTTAGGATCGAATGCCTGACTAAAGATCTGGCCAAAAGCATCGTCGATATAAGTAAAATTAGAGAGGATGATATAGAGACAAGCTACTATATACAGTACTGCCATTAAAGGAACTACTTTTTCTGTAACCGAAGCAATACGCTTGATTCCTCCTATTATAATGATACCCACTAATATGGCTATTACCACTCCGATTATCGCACCAGCTGAAGTACTTTCCCAACCAGCTAATTCTTTTATTACGATTGTGGCTTGATTAGATTGGGCAGCATTACCTCCACCAAACGATCCACCAATACAGAAGATAGCAAAGAGTACAGCACATATTTTACCCAATGTTGCAAAACCTTTTTCCTTTAATCCCTTAGAGAGATAATACATAGGACCGCCATAAACCGTTCCATCTTCCCCTACATCTCTATATTGTACACCGAGCGTACATTCTACAAATTTGGTAGACATACCTAACAATCCACAAACAATCATCCAAAATGTAGCACCTGGACCTCCTAATGCAATCGCTAAAGCTACACCAGCTATATTTCCATTACCTACGGTACCAGAGACTGCAGTAGCTAATGCTTGGAAGTGACTCACTTCACCTTCTTCGCTTTCATCTCGTATCGTATCTGCGATATCTCCATCAATGGCTAAGTCAGAATTTCCAACTGTAGCATGATCGATATCATCATACTTACCTCTTACCACATTGATAGCTGTACCAATCTTTCTAACATTAATAAACTTGAAAAAGATAGTAAAGAATGCAGCACTACACACCAATAAGATCAATACGAATGGAATTCCACCTATTTGAAAAAATATTAAATCGAAGAAAAAATCAGATATTGGAGCAAAAGCTTGGTCAATTTTCTGATCTAATCCTACTTCAGCATCCTGTGCAAAGGCAAACATAGGTAGCACCAAGAGTGCGAAAAGGACTGTTATTCTATTCTTCAAATTCTGCATAATAGCTTGTTTCTTAATTAGTATACTTTGGGTTAGTGATCTAGTTGCATATCATGATCGACAATAAAGCGCTCATTACACAACTAAACCGTTAAGGTATCGATATTTTCATTTTATA
>CALBEE010000196.1 GCA_937927575.1 uncultured Saprospiraceae bacterium
AACGTCTTACTTTCATCTTAATGTTTTTTAGATTACCCTGTTTTTCCGATACCAACGTAAAAAACAGGGTTTTCTTTTGTATTAAGATAATAACTAATGTCTTGATTTCAAAGCCTTTACACTACTTCTGAATATCCCTAAAAAAATAAAAGTAGTAGAAAGATTGGTACAGCATCCCTATGATCCCTTCAAAGGGATATATATAAACATGGCTAAAGCGAAGCAGTTGTAAATGCCATGTCTCTTACCAAAGATTATTTTCATAATCCATTTCTTCTACACCAATCTTTTCAACTCTGCGTTGGTTAAAATTACTTCTTCGTCACCATCCAATTCGCAATCTATTAATACCGCACCTGGAGTTTTCCCAATTGTAAAACTTCCTAAAGTATCATCAAAACCTAATGCCATTGCACCATTATAAGTAGCCCATTCTATCAATGTAGAAGTTGGGATATAACTATTATATTTTTTGATTGTTTTCATTTCTTCGAAAACAGAAAGTTGCCAATTAGAACTTAAACTATCTGTTCCTATAGTCATATTTGCTTGGGCATCTATGAAAGCTTTATAGTTAGGTAATGCATTTTCGATATAAAGATTTGCATTGGCACAAGTTGCCCAATACACTCGATCACTCCACTGTTGTGCTGCAGCAATATCTTCGGCAGTAGTACGCGTATTATGAACGAAAAGTGTACGTTGATCAGGATCCATTTGCGACATAGCATGATAGATAGAATTTTTACCTGTCGCCTTGAAATCATTCAATGGAAAACCAAAACCTTCGTAAAACTCTATAAAATCTCCAGTCTTAAAATTGAATAAATCATCTTCGTGTTTTGTCTCCTGGTTATGAATTGAAACCGTGCTATTCGGAACATTATTTTCTTTAATAAATTGATATAATCCATCACTCACTGTATAAGGTGCGTGAGGCACAAAGGATTTCTTATTTCCATTTTGATCACTTTGTAAATTATATACTTCGCTATACTGTTTGATCATAGCATCTCTCATCGAATCTTGAATAAAATCAAACATTTCTACAAATGTATAGTATTGAATTTTACTCATTGACTTCACCTTTGCCGTATCGGCCTTGTTACTAATGTCGCCTACTGCTACAATACCCTGTTCGTACATATATTTATCCGCAGCAGCGATAGCATTATCAATTTCCTCTTGGGGAAAATCTCTGAATTTTACAACCTGACTAATAAAAGGAATAAGTCCAGTTCCAGTAGGAATTTTACCCAGCATATGAGAGAGTTCCATGTGGCAATGGGTATTTACCATTCCTGGTATAATGACTCCTCGATATATTTCTAGTTCTGCCAGATCATGATCATTACGATTGGTAATATCTATTACCTTACCTTCTTCATTTACTATAAGTACACCTTCTTTGATCGGAGGACGGTCTATTGCATAGATGTAGTCAGCTGATATTTTTCTCATATGTACTTAATTACATTAGCCGTTATAGACAACCTATCTCCTTCATTTTCATTCGATCTTATCATTTTAGAATCAATAAAAATTATTCCATCTCCTCCTCTTTCTTTTACTGTTTCTATCATCTTTTCTTTTATACGATCTGGACTATAATTCACATGCCTAGAATGAGTCATCTTTCCTATTGTCTTATACTTTTTCTCTATGTCATTTTCATTATAATAAACATCAACAATAGAAGTCTTAGGATAAGAATCGCCCAAAAATTGTATTGCTGGGCCACAGGAATTAATTGTTAAAATGAAAAAAAGTAACACAGAAACCTTACAAAGGCTTACGAAATTGTAGTTCATATTTTTTATTAATTTATGCCAATTACAGTTCTTGAACAATGACCCCATTTTTAATTCTCGGTTCAAACCATGTACTCTTTGGTGGAAGATTTAATCCATTATCAGCTATATAACGAAGCTCTTCTTTTGATACAGGATATAAACAAAAGCCGACTCTTCTTTTATCGCCCAAAGCCATACTTTCGATCCCCTCAGTTCCTAGAGTTCCTGCAATATATTTCACTCTCAAATCCGCACGTATATCTTCCACATGTAAAATATCATCCAAGACATATCTATTCAGAAGATCTGCATCGAGAACAAGTCCTTCCGCATTATATCTATTAATAATTTTTTTCTTCCACTTCAGTAAAAACCATCGTTTGCCTAATTGCATAGTGATATGATGTTTTTTCTTTGGCTTAGCTGCTTTTTCTAATTCTGATATTCTAAAGACCTTTGATAATCCGACTACAACCTGCGCATCAGACATATCTTCTTGTAATTGTATGGATCTATTATAGTCATAGATATCTAACTCCTCAAAAGGAAAATAAACGGAAAGCAAACTATTTAATTGATCTTTTCGAAGATGATCGCCCTTACTTAATATGGCAGCAGTGGATACTCTATGATGCCCATCTGCGATGTAACATTTTTTTATTTTATCCTTAAATAGCTTTTGGAGCTTTGCGATTTTTTTGCCATCTGTAATCGCATATAAGGTATGAGACTCACCAGTTTCTTCAAAGTCTAACTTAAAAAATGGTCGTCTTGCATCTACCTCTTTTGCCAAAAATAAATTGATCTCCTTACTGCCCTCATAAGCTAATAGTACGGGCTTTATCATGGCGTTGCGCTGAAGTATGAGTTGCATCATACTTTGCTCTTTTGTAGAAAGCGTTTCTTCGTGTTTAAGTATTTTTCTTTTCTCGATATCCTGAAGATCATTGGCTGCAATAACAGAACGATAGCTATGTCCTTCAGATTCTATTTGATAAATATAAAGTGCATCTTGAGCAGACTTATGGAAAAACCCTGACTTAACAAACTCAGGATAATTATGCTTCATACTCCCAAAAAAAGAGTCCGGAGAAGTCACTAAAGTAAGGTTAGGATAGATAGCTTGAAACGGATATATCTTCATAGATTTTTCATTTATTTATTCGCTATCTAAATAATTTAAATTTATCTGAGAAGAGTCACATCACCTTTTT
>CALBEE010000197.1 GCA_937927575.1 uncultured Saprospiraceae bacterium
TTAATTATTTTTACTTGAAAATATAAAGTATTATCTTTGATTTTATGAAAATAAAGTTTCGTTCTTCTTGTATGATTGCTTCTGCACTTGATCTAATTGGGGATAAATGGTCCATATTGATCGTCCGAGATATGTTGCTTCATCACAAGATTGCCTTCAAGGAATTTGTTGTTTCTGATGAGAAAATGGCAACTAATTTGCTTTCGTCAAGATTGAAATTTTTGGAATCACTCGGAGTACTTACTAAAAACAAAATGGCAACCAACAAGAAGGAAAACATTTATTTATTGACCGATAAAGGAATAGATCTCGCTCCCATAATTATGGAACTGGTAATCTGGAGTAATGCATATGTAAGAGAATACCATACTGAAATGAACACCTCAGAAACCGTCAATATGGACAAAGAATTAGTCATAACAAATGCTCAAATGCAATACAGACAATTTGCGACTCAATATAAAAATCAAATAGTTTCATAATTACCTATTAATAGAACACAAAAAAAAGAAGTATGAATAAAATTGTATATCTGATTATTTGCACGTTTCTAATGTTTACAGCTTGCAAAAAAGACGAATCTTCTACACCGGACAATAATATACCCATTGTACAATCCGAGGTTACATATCCTGTGCTTACAGAAGAGGACATCAGTTATGCCGATGGCTTAGGTCATGATGCATTAAGCACAAGTCCTTTTCCTATTCCTCAATATTTAGATATTTACCTGCCTGATAATAATTCTGAAAATAGACCAGTCTTTATGTTTATTCATGGTGGAGGATTTACAGGAGGGATAAAGCACAAGCCAGAAATCGTCGATATGGGCAATTACTATGCTTCGAGAGGATGGGTGTTTGTTTCTATCGACTATAGAACCACAGAAGAGTTAGGTGTAATACAAGGAATGACGCCGGAGGAATTGATCATCTATTATCAAGGACTGGCACCACAAGAATGGATTACAAATACCTTAGAAGGAGCAGAGGGCCCAGACCAAGTTCAGCAAGCCATTGCAATGTACCTCGCCCAAAGGGATGCGAAGGCTGCCCTTCGATGGATTGTAGCTAACTCAGATACATATAATATAAATACTGACTTTATTACAGTGGGAGGAGCTTCAGCAGGAGCAATTACTAGCATAGCCTTAGGAATTTCAAATCAGGAAGATTTCAGAGACGAAATTTCTATGATTGACGATCCTACCCTCTCCACTACAAACATAAGTGAGACGTATGAGGTGAAAAGTATGATTTATTTCTGGGGATCTAATATAAAATTAGATGTGTATGAAGCAGTTTACAATTTGGAACAATATGATAGGTATGACTCTAATGATCCTGAATTGTTTATGGCACATGGAACAGCTGATGATCCGGTTACACCTTATGAGGAAGCTCTTGAACTAGAAAGCATTTATAACTCCTTAGGAATCCATAATCAATTATCAACTATAGTATTGCCCAATGGCAATCCTGCAGGACATGGAGCTTGGAACGGTGAAGTAGATGGTAAAGGATTATTCGATTTAACTTTTGACTTTTTAGTCGAAAGACAAAATCTAAATGTAGAATGACAAGTGGCCTTGAAATCCAAAAGTAACATGCCCCTAATTGCAACCTAAAGATTTAGATGCTGTAGTAGAAAAATATTCGCACTTTATGCAACGATCGTGTAAGATTGTTTATCTAATAGCATAGAATATTTTTAATAATTTATAAAAAATGATAAATCTTTATAAAACGTCATTTCTGATTTCATTTAAAAAGTATGAAAATTTTACAAGCAGTTCTATTCTTATTGTTACTTATCAATCTATCATTAAGCGCACAAATTCTAACAGAAAGCAAGTTGCCGATAGTTATCATCAACACTGATGCTAATGAAATTCCAGATGAGCCCAAAATTCCAGCCACAATGGGAATAATCGATAATGGCGTGGGACAAATCAATAACGTTGGCGATGCGTACAATCATTACGACGGGCATATTGGTATTGAAACACGTGGGAATTCTACGCAGCTTTATGAGAAAAAACATACACGATTGAGCTTTGGGATGAAGCAGAGAATGAAATCTCAGCACCGCTATTAGGCATGGGTAAAGAAGAAGATTGGATATTGCACGCTATGGTCCTTGATAAAACTCAATTGCGTGTTCCATTGAGTTTTGATCTTTTTAGAGAAATGGGACATTACGCAGCATACTATAGATATGTTGAAGTAGTCTTAGACGGAGAATATCAAGGAATTTATATTTTGACCGAGAAGATTAAAAGGGATGATGATCGTGTAGATATCGCAAAATTGGATGATGATGACATTGCAGGAGATTCTTTGACGGGTGGATATATTTTGCGTATTGATTGGACGTGGGATGTCGGTGAAGAAGATCTTTTTGAATCCAATTATGAATCTCAGGCTGGAGTACCTATGAAGTATCAATGGTATTATCCAAAGCCTGATAAAATTCAACCGGAACAAAAGGAATACATTAGTAATTATATACATGATTTTGAAAATGCCGTTTTTGCTTCTGACTTTACCAACGAAGACGGAATTCATTACACCGATTATATAGACCTAAATTCTTTTGTTGATTTTCTTATAATAAACGAGTTTGCGAAAAATTCCGACGGATATAAATTAAGTACTTATATGTACAAGGACAAGGATAGCAAAGGAGGGAAGTTAACGGCAGGACCAATTTGGGATTTTGATCAAACCTATGGCTTGTCAACTGTTTGTTCTAGTCACATTACTACAGGATGGACCTATTTACAAAATCAAGATAATTGCGGCAATCTTGGATCAATGCCATTATGGTGGCAAGAGATGATGTCAGATCCTGTTTTTATCAACCGACTCAATTGTAGATGGAAAGATTTTAGGAGTAGCTTTTTACAACAAGATTCACTATTTCAATGGATGGATATACAGACTACTTTTTTAGAAGAATCATTAGAGCGGAATTTTGAAAGATGGAATTTTATAGGTAACAATATTTGGTTCGAGCCTTTCCCAATTCCTGAAACCTACGAAGAAGAAATCAGTTATATGGAAAATTGGATTCTAGATCGTTTGGAATGGATGGATACTAATATGGTAGGGAATTGTGATGAGGATATTACTACAACCAAAGTAGTTGTAAGCGATAATAATTTTTCTTTTGCACCAAATCCAGCCGTCGATAATATTTTACTTTATGGCTTAAAAGGAAGACGAATAGTAATTCATGATGCCAAAGGAAAGCAGCTAATATCAACTTCTGTAAGTGAATCAGAAAAACGGTTAGATATAAGCGCTTTATCAAAAGGCATGTATTTTATTACTGAAGAATTGGAAGGAAATAGAATAACTAAGAAACTAATCATTTTGTAAAACATACAAATGCAGAAATCAATCTAGATATGGAAGAAATACCTAGAGAATAATACAATAGGCTAAATCGTAAGAATGGCATTAGTCTTTCGTGTAAGTTTATATTCGTTGTGAATGTTTAAGAACGTCTAGATTTTTATATCACTTTGTTATCGTTGTTCACTATTGAATGCACCATGACCATTAAGTATAATGAAGTATATTTAAATTTCTTATCTTAGCAAAAGATTGTATTAATTAGGATTGTGATAAAGAAATCAGCAGCGCATATTTACACTATAATATTAAAAAAGAAAGAGTGTATACTTATCTAGACAAGCAATACTCTGGAAAGAAAAAATAATGACCCAAATAAATATAACATTAGATCACATTAAGCATATAATAAATGGACTATAATTCAATTACAGAATTCGTAGTAGGCTTTAGCATAAACATCGCAGTAGTATGCATTATATTTGCATTATTGAAAAAAGGAACAAGAGACATCATTGTTTACTCTCTTACGTTCATTTCTTCATTTTGCGTATATTTCTTCTCCATCATCTTGACAAATCCTCCAAGTTTCATGGATGAACTAGGTCATATTATAGCGATAATTAGTCTGTTCTTTGCGCTATTCTTCGGTACAATGTGCTATATATTATGCAACAAATTGTTCAAAGGGAAATTCGATTCATAATAACAACCGCCATCCTAAACAATAAATACATGAAATTTTAACGTGGAAATCATGTTGTCGTATGGAAATGATATTCAATTACGAATTAAGAAAGGCGAAAGCCAATACTGTATGATTATGGCATACGCTAATTAGTTCCAATAAGCTCTATACTGGATGTGATATTTATTGCATAAATTAGCATTATCGCGATTATGCATGCCATATATATTTGATACGTTATCCACAAGACAAAACAGAAAGAGCAAACCCTTTCAAGCCAAATTACGTTTATCACATTTTATATCGAAATAAATCAATCGAAAAGTATTACAAATATTCACATGTCATTCCTAGATATATTCAAAAGAAAACCTAATAATCCCAAAATAAATGTTCGCATCTGGATTAACCAATCTGCGAAAGACAAAGCCTGTATCAGAATGGCGCAAGCGGATAAAACAATAATATTTATTGCTTGGTCAACCGTTACTAAAACATACTTTCAAGAGCTATTTATAAAACAAAAATTTACTAACGAAATTCTACTAGCAAAAGACATTATACCTTCAAGAATAACTGAAAGGAAATTCGTATTTCTCGAGCGGCATTATGATCACGTCAAAGAGGATATTGTTTTGAAGTCTTTACATGCTAGCGAGATAATAGCTCACGTTTCACTTAGTGATCCACTTCTGTCACAATTCAATGCAGAACGGATTCGATCTGTATTAGATGAAATGGGACACCGTGAAGAAGAATACATAAACCATAAAATGATTGATAAGTCTATTGAAAGGGCTATGGTCAAAATAAAGAATAGAAGTTTGAAAGAAAAATTCCCTGCAAAACTACAGCAATGGATAGATGGCATTCAATAACTTAAGACACCCACCGAATGCCATAGAATAAAATTACCAAGAGGCTAAATTGAATGAAGAACGCAAAACATAAATGTAATCATATAATAAAACCCTGTAGATAAAAACGCATAACGTATAATCATATCATACACTTCTTAGATACCATACGCTCTGTACCTATTGTGAATTCTCTCAAAAATCAATGGTTACCCTAAGATACGATCCTTAGATTGTTATTTATCTTTGTTATCACCAATGAAACCTAATTAAAAAAAGGGCGGTGCGATCTAGCAGTGCTTTTTGAATAGAAGCTGCGGAATAGGTACTTCTTGAATCATTAAAATCAAGAAAGTATTCCCTTGCCACATAATTCTTCCGATTCAATATATTCTGCAATGAACAAGAAAGTTCTATCTTGGAATTATCTATTGGATTGAAATCAAAACTATAGGAGACATTGACATCAATCCTCAAATATGGCTTTAGTCTTTCTTCATTGATAGATTGATAATTTAATAAATACTGAAACGGATGGTCTGCATCTGGATCTTCTTCATTAAAGACAAGATTAGCCGATGTGAAAGGCAGTCCTGAATGATATTTAGTATTGACAGACATTTGAAAATTGTCTCTTGTATAACTACTTACAAAATTGAAATTGTGCCGAATGTCATTAGGAGCATTAAAACTAGCTTCACTATAATCTTGAAAGGTATATCGAGTAGAACCCAAGGTATAACTAAGCCAAGTATTAATCCCAGTGTCCCAACTCTTTTTGAATAAAAAATCCATTCCATATACTCTAGAGCTACCATTAGCAAAACCAGTCAACTCTGATATGACACCTAATTGTGGTTCGACCGTATTGATGTTACTGATATAATTATGAAAACAAAGCTCAGCACGCACTACATGTAGTACATCATCGCAAATAGAAATTAAATCGCTAAATTGCGAGAACTAAATCAAATATAACATTATGAAATTCACAACATTAAAATTATCACTATTCGCAAGTCTTACAGTTTTTATTTTAAGTTGTGGATCTGACGACCCTGAATTCGATTGTGGTGGAACTACTTGCGGTTCGGTTGTTGAAAATTTAGTAGGTACTTGGGATGTCACCTCACTTGGAGATAATGCGGGTACAGTTACGTTTAATGCAGATGGTACTGGCTCTTCTTCAGCCAATGGAGAATTTTCTCAAAGCAATGCTGGCTTTGATTACGATACATTTACTTGGGCAGCTGATAGTTCTGCTGATTTTGACTTTACCGTTGATTATGATTTTGATCAAACCAATGGACCCATATTTGGTGTAACTTATAGTTATAGAGCCACAGTTAATGAATGTAATTGTATGGATATAATTAGTGGATTCTTTGAAAACGAATCTTCATTGAAAAGAAGATAATTATACCTGTACAAAAATCTAAATAAAGTTTGATAACTTGGAAGAAAAAATTAAAATTACATTTTGGGTTTATAGATAAAATACGATTGATACAATCTCATTATTCATGAATCAAATTTAGAATAATTCCAAAAAAAAATATTTTTTTAAACAGAAAAGAATTGCAACCTAAATAACTAGCCAAGGTTACAATTTTATGAATGGTTAAGCCATATTACTTTCTTAATATGACTTAACCACATATATCTAATAGTAATTTATCTGTGTTTCCTAGTTTGCAATAATCAGCTTAGTAGTATTAACTAGTACTTTACCGTCAAAGGATTTAACGAGATATAATCCATTGTCCCAATTTTTCGTCGACAAATTTTCTCTTCCCTGCAAGTCTTTGATTTGATACAATAACTTACCATGAAGATCGAAAATGCTAACTTTCATTGATTTCTCTGTTAAATTCTTAATGAATAATAAATCAGATGCTGGGTTAGGGTAAACTTCCAATTCATCAATCTTATCTATATTAACATTAGCTCTAAAAGCTTCATATTTAAGTTCGCGTTTAGGCAAGTCATATATTAATTCTCCAGTAAGTCTATAGTATAATGCCCTTGCATAAGCAGCATTTCCATAAGACGAATCACTCAATTCTTTGAGTGTAAGAATATCTTCTTCAGAAACCTCTGTCTCAATATCAAGTTTTACTTTCAAACCAATTCTCTTCATAGAAATAAAATTTATTTCCTCTTCAGTAGTCGCTTCCTCTTCTAATTCATTCAGAAACTCCTCTGCGCTTTCCAATTCTCCTTGCATCATATAAATACTCAGTACTCTAGCTTTGCTTATAAAATCACCAGATTCATTATTAAGAATCGACAATGCAACATCAAAATCACCATGCTGAATAGCATCTTCCACTTCTTCTAATTCGGCCTTCTCTAGGCATCTCTCATACAGGCTAATTAAACTTTCTACCCATTCCGTGTTCTCTGTGGACCCACCTAACAATAACTCTTCTAAATACGCTATTTGTTCGCTGATATAGTCAATAATTTCACCAGCAGATGCCTCATTTAGGGGATGGCAGAAGTGATGATCAAATTCATCCGAACCAAGTTGGCTACCACAAGCAACATAAGCTGAATTTAGCAGTCCATCTACTATGCTAAAATTAGCCAAAGGCGACTGTGGAACATTACAATCGGTAGCTGAAGAATTAGGGTCTACAAAATAATTGAATCCGCCACCAGACACAACATTAATATCTGGAGTACCTAACTTAGTAAAGCAATTTCCTGCTTCCAAATCAGAACTTCCTTGCTCAGAAAATATTAATCCATCGATGTAAACATCTTCTTCACCAGATTCGTTAAAACAGTTTTCTGTAAATACAAATCCTCCATTATTTCCTTGAGTAAAGATTCCAGTAAAGTTTCCATTGAATGCATTTAAAGAAGTTTGTGAAGCTAAACCGTTATTAGAGTTAGCAAATACACCTACGTAGTTGCCGTTGAAGTTGTTTGATACTATTTCATAAGAGTTTTCTCTATCCATAATGATACCCATATCTGATGTGATATCATTACCACTTATATAGTGACTGGCAAACGGCGAACCTTGGCTTAAGATTCCAATTTGTTCAGCATCAATTACATTGTCAATCACTTCAGAAGAGATTCCATTATATTCATGGCTTAAAAATAAACCGATGTCTTCACTATCAAAAGTATTTTCAATAATTGAAACTTGAGAATCTTCGGCCTTTACACACATTTGAGAGATGTCGTTAAATGTATTTCCAGAAATTTCTATTCCAAATGCATTAAATATTGTACATCCTTTTTGGCCACCATTCACGCTACTATTTTTCAAATAACTATCAGTAGTATGTGCCTGATGAGAAGTCTGCGCAAAAACTCTATTACAATCAGTAAAAGTCGAATTGTCCAGATAAAATTTGCCACCGTAATATGGATTAGAATTGATCCAAGGATATGGAAATGTTCTTACCACTACTTCTGCGTTTTCAACTACTCCTCCATCAATGCTAACTATGGCATCGTTTCCAGCGCCTGTGCTTCCTTCGACATATATACCTTTCCATTTGTGCGTAGGATCACAAGTTGTCATGGTTGCACCATTAATATTCAATGACCCTCCAGGCTTAACTTCGAAATAAACGTCTTTGGCCATTTCGTAGGTACATGATAAATTTAATTCACCCCAAACAATAACATTTTGACTAACCGATCGATCGGCATCCCAACTTACTGAACTACCAGGAGCAATTACGATATCTGGTGATTGCAATTGACATAAATCATTCGCTAAAAGATGTGGATATTCTGTAATGATATTCTCATGAAATTTACCCAATTGACATGGAGAGAACGAACGTAAATCATTATAAGGCGAAAGCACTGAATAATCCATAAAGTTATTAGTTCCATCTCTAGTGTTATCAACATCACAGCAGTTAGTTGTCCATGAATGTCTTAGATCACCTACTGAATGTCCAAACTCATGAGCATACAATTTGGCTATACCATCAACGTCCCAAGAATCATCATATATTCCTCTTAATATTACAAAATCGTCAGGTCCCAATCCTGCTTTTGAAAAGCTTGGATTTGCGCAACCGTTATCATCACAATCAGCCCCTTCATTAACCCTTTCACCTCTGACACCTACGATAATGAGGTGCAAATAATTTTCTTTTTCGTATGTAGTAAGGTTTACGTTATCGGTGACGACAGTATTATATACTTCAAAAGCTTGGGAAAAACATCCTGTGTCAGTACACCAATGATCATCATCTTGATAAAAGTGATATTCGCTGTTAACAAATCTCAGCTTACTATCGACGATCAGATCAGCAGGACAGCTTGTTGTTTGAGGAGTAGTTATTTGCATATTTGCAAGTAGCTCATTCAATCTATCAAAGTAAGAATCCAAAAGTATCTCTTCCGAACTTTGGTAATTAGCTGATCCATCATCCATTTGAATAATGTGTGTCATCACCCTAATTTCTTTTAGAGGAAC
>CALBEE010000198.1 GCA_937927575.1 uncultured Saprospiraceae bacterium
TTTAGCCATGCCATACTTTCTTCAGGGAATCCTAATTGGAGTCTGAATACAATAGACATTGCTGCGCCAATAATCGCCCAAACGATTCCTGTAATCAAGAATTGTCTTGCGATAATCTTATGATCCATAGAGAACACGTAGTGTCCCAAGAATCCTGACTGGTATTTATCTCCGTGGTGGTGATCATGAAAGTGATCATCATAGCCATTCTCTTTGATCAATACGTCAGTATCGTATTTTTGTGCTACTTCAGCCATGGTTTAGTTTTTACAATGAGTTAGAAATTATTCTAAGTTCCGTTCTTCTGTTTTGTTCTCTGCCTTCAGGACTATCATTTGATTCTATCGGTTGTGTTTCCCCAAACCCAACGCGTGAAAGTCTGTCAGCGCTTACTCCTTTATTCAATAGATATTGCATAACGTTACCTGCTCTTGCTTCTGAAAGCGCAAGGTTACTGTCGTCATCTCCTTGACTATCTGTGTGACCTCTAAGTTCTGCATTCACATTAGGAAACTGTGCCAACAATTGTGATAATTTATCAAGTTCTGATTGTGACTTATTATCTAGGCTTGCAGATCCTGTATTGTAGAATACACTCTTAAGGTTTATAATTTTTTCTTCTAAATTTTCTGACTCCATAGCTTTTGTAAACTCTGAAGTGAGCTCAACATTTCTCATTTTCTTTTCGATATCAAGAAGCTGACCTTTTCTTGGATCATTTTCAGTACCTCTAATGGTAGTCAGGTAGTATGGCTTAGATTGCTTTTCTGCTATCCACGCATCATATTCCTCTCTAGTGACTACCTCCACGATACGTCTCATAGCATAGTGAGATTTTCCACATAACTCTGCACAAGCCAATTCATAATCAAACATTTCCCATCTTTCTTTACTTTCTGGATCTGCTGGATCGTATGGTTCTCTCCATTCTGGATAGTTCTTTAGATTCTGACGGAATTCTTTAGTAGTCGTAATGGGTTTGAAATGGAAATACGTAGGTAATCCTGGTATTGCATCCATCTTCACTCTAAAGTGTGGAAGGTAGAAATTATGTAATACATCTTTAGCTGTAATACGTACTCTAACCGTCTCATCAACAGGAAGTACGATCTTATCTGCTCCAGAAAGGATTACATCATCTATAGCTTTATCATCAGACCAATCTATACCTAGTGGATTAGTCGCTGGATCTATTAATCTGAAATTTTTAGTCGCTAATTTATTATCAGCCCCTGGGTATCTGACGTCCCAAGCAAATTGATATCCTGTCGCTTCTATCTCGAGGTAATCTCCATCTGCTGGAAGATCTGTCATTACTTCATTCCATACTACCAATCCATTCACAACGAGGAATGTCATAACAACTGCTGGTACAACAGTCCAGATAATTTCGAGTGTATTGTTATGAGGTTGGAATTGTGCTTTTCTTCCTGGCATATTTCTATACTTATAAGAAAACCAGAATAAAAGTATATGCGTAATCACAAACACGATACCTGTGAAGAAAAGTGTCCAGTTGAATAACGAATCAATATCACCACCGTGCGCTGATGCCGATGCTAAAGGCCCATACCCGAGCATTACATCTTTATAGTAGATTGCTGATCCTATTCCTAACACTAGGAATACAACTAAGAACAACATCAACATTTTTCCTTGTCGATTTGTATTTTGCTGTTCTACTTCCTCTTCACCTCTAATCTTAGCCGCTAATTCGGTAACTCTACCGATCTGTACTATGATGACTCCTAGAAGAAGAAAAATTAAAAATATTATCAATCCAGTCATTATATGGTATTGTATATTATACTAAAATAAGTCGTTGTCTCTTTATCAATATAAGCCTTAGCCTATGTATGGTGGTGTAATGATTCATCCAAGTAAGGATCATTCTTAGCGATCAATGGCGCTTTAGATAAAGCTGTCAATGTCACAAAGAAAAATAGCCCTAAGAATCCAATCATAGTCCCTATCTCTAAAAATCCAGGTAATGTATATCCTGCTTCGAAAGTAGAAGCTGCATGACCCGCTACTTCATGAGCACCATGTCCAGCAGCATCGTGAGCACCATGTGCTGCATCTGCTACTCCATGTCCTCCATCTGCATGCGCCGCATGATCTCTATTAATTTTAACACCTGGCTTAATCATAAGGAAAAAATCTATCCAGTGACCAATGAATACTACTATTGCTACGAACGAAAGAGATCCAAATTTTCTCTTTGTATCATTTCTCATTAAAACAAAGAATGGTATCAAAAAGTTGATGGCTAGATTAGCGTAAAATAGCACTGGATATTCGGTTCTTCTATGCAAGAAGTAACCCGTTTCCTCACCTACATTGGCATACCAGATCAACATAAACTGAGAGAACCACATATATGTCCAGAAAATAGAAAATGCAAAAAGGAATTTTCCTAAATCGTGCATATGCTCTACAGTCACTTGCTCATATAAACCTTTACTCTTAAGGTATATCAATAATAGGATGGTGAGACAGATCATAGATACGAACCAACTCACAGCTGCATGCCATGCATATAGCGTACTATACCAGTGTGCATCTACACTCATCAACCATAACCAAATCATCGCTGCACTAGAGAAACCCATAATTGGTAAAAAGGCAGCTGCCCATTTTCTCATAGTTCTATGCTTAGCAAAATCCTCACCTTGGTCTTGATCTTCCGCTAGAGATAATGATCTCATTTTACGTCCGAAAATCACCCATGTACCGACTATAATGATTGTACCAAATAGATACCAATTAGAATTTAAGAACCCAGATTTTCCGTCAAGAATAGGATCGTAATTAGGGCTATTTACATCATAAGCTGTAACATCTGTCCAGTGATAAAGGTGATTCCAATGTAAGAAAGTAGCCACCGCTATGATCACCATGAATACGAATCCAATTATCATATACGATGACATCGCCTCCCACACTCTTTTGAATACTGCGGCCCATCCAGCATATGCAGTAATACATACTGTTATGAAGAAGAAAGCCATCATAGAGATTCCTAAGAAAAAGGTTCCATTGTGAAGGAAGTTAGACCAAAATCTACTTTGGTACGCATCTGCTCCCATAAACCAAGTCAGTAACATACTTACTACACCAACTATCATTGCTCCGATAGTTACGGTTTTTGCTGTTCCTGAAAATGTATATTGATTCATATTTCTTTAATTTAAGTCTCTTTATCTTTTATTGTCAAAGACTATAGATATCGTTTTCGTTTTTATTCTTTCGGCTTAATGATCGTGTCCATGATCATGTCCTTCGTCACCGTGATCTTCATGCCCATCACCTTCTTCATGATGTCCTGCTTCGTGTCCATGGTCATCTCCATGTGTATCGTGCATAGCTCCATTATCGACATCATTCATTTCCACCGCTACTATTTCACCTGCTGGTCTATCCACTGTGTTCAGAGAGTTAGCCATTTGATTATATTCTAACTTCAGCTCCTTTGCTTGTAGAGATCTGATGTAGTGAATCACATTCCATCTCTCTTCATAAGACAACTTATCTTTGTAAGCGCCCATCACATTTTTACCATACATTATAGCATGGTAATATCTTCCATTTGATGCCGTCACATGCTCTTCTAACAATAAGTTAGCTGGTGCTGCTGGATATTTACCTCCGTCTTCGCGAACTAAATAACCTAATCCATCTGCCTTTTCTCCATGACAAATGCCGCACATTACATCATATAATTCTTTACCTTCTGCTAAGCCTGCATCTGTAATAGGATAAGGGTTATCGATAATTTCTGCTATTGCTCTAGCTCTTTCCTCATCACTATCACCATAAGCATAACTTAAAGCGCTTGCATTTGCGGTTCCAGCTGCGTTTCTGGCGATCGTTCCTTTGACCGGTTTTCTTGGGCTAGCCATTTTATAATACTCATCTTCTGATCCCCAAGTATTATGGTAATAGTAAGAGTAGTAGTTAGCTTCGTAAGCCACTGAGTGCGCCATATCAGGCATATACTCACTACCAGTTGAGTTTTTACCTGGCTGCTGACATGCCGTAAATAGACATATAGTAAGTACTACAGCTGATATATATTTTAATGTTGTTTGCATCTATTGGTATATTATACTTGCAATAATTTCTCTTTGTTTCAATCTCTTAATTAGAGCACTTTATGATTGATCTCAGCTCCAGTTTTTGATAAAAAAGATTCCGCCGCAGAAGCTTCTACTTCTGATTTATCAAAAGCGATACAGAACTTATCATCTGTAATACGTGGATCTAAATAATCATTAGTCACACCAGGCCCTAAACCCGATACTATATAGAATGTGATCACCATTCCTACACAGGAAAACAATACTGTCAACTCAAAAGTGATAGGAATAAATGCTGGCACAGACCAATAAGGCTTACCACCAAAAATCACTGGCCAATCTTTCGTAAATACCCAAGTCATTCCTAAGAATGCTGTGAGTGTACCGATCATACCATATACGAATCCAGCTATGTGTAATCTTGATTCCGCCAAGCCCAAAATAGGATCTAGACCGTGTACTGGAAATGGAGTATATACGTCCATGATTTCCAAGTGCTGCTCTTTAGCTTCCTTGACAGCCTTCATTAGATCTGTCTCATCATCGTATAGACCGTAGATTACTTCTTTATTGTGATGTGCCATAATAGCTTATTGATATCTTATCTAAAATAATTCGTGTTAATTTATTAGTCTTCGGTGAAAGTAGGATTACCCGCTTGAGTACCTGCTCCATCTTTATCCAACATTTCTTCGTGTAAAATTGCATCTTTCTGATGATCGTCATGTGCATGATGCGCATTAGGACCAACATATTGATTACCACCTGTTTTCAAAATAGACTTGATCTCCGCTACTGCTACCACTGGTGCTACTCTACAGAATATTAGATATAGTGTAAAGAATAATCCCATTGTACCAATGAAGATCCCTATCTCTACCCAAGTCGGTGAATAATAAGACCAAGATGATGGTAAATAATCTCTTGCCAGCGTAGTCGCAATAATTACGAATCTCTCAAACCACATACCGATATTGATAAATATTGACATGAAGAAAGTGATCCAGATATTACGTCTCCAGCTCTTTTTCCAGAATAACTGTGGAGAAAGTACGTTACAGAACATCATACCGAAGTATGACCACCAATATGGTCCAGCGGCTCTATTGAAAAATGCAAACTGTTCATATACGTATCCTGAATACCAAGCGATAAATAGCTCTGTCAAATAAGCTACCCCTACGATTGTACCCGTAACTAGTATTACTTTATTCATAGACTCGATATGCTCGATCGTGATATAGTCTTCTAGACCGAGGATCTTACGAGTAATAATCATGAGAGTTAGTACCATTGCGAAACCTGAGAAAATCGCTCCTGCCACGAAGTAAGGAGGGAAGATCGTCGTGTGCCATCCAGGTATTACTGAAGTGGCGAAATCAAATGATACAATTGTGTGTACAGAAAGTACGAGCGGTGTCGCGATACCTGCCAATATGAGAGATAGATACTCCCATCTTTGCCAGTGTTTTGCTGATCCTGTCCAACCAAATGATAAGAAATTATAGATCTTTTTTCTTAGTCCTTTAGCTCTATCTCTTACTGTTGCAAAATCAGGAACTAGACCTGTATACCAGAATAAAAGAGATACTGTGAAATAAGTAGAGATCGCGAATACATCCCAAAGCAGAGGCGAATTAAAATTCACCCAAAGTGGTCCTCTAGTGTTTGGGTAAGGGAAAATAAACATCGCCAACCAAATACGTCCCATGTGAATCAAAGGGAAAAGACCTGCACACATCACGGCAAATATCGTCATGGCTTCTGCCGCTCTGTTTACCCCAGTACGCCATTTCTGACGGAAAATGAGAAGGATGGCTGAGATCAAGGTACCTGCGTGACCAATACCAATCCACCAAACAAAATTAGTGATATCCCATCCCCAATTGATCGTACGATTAAGATCCCAAGTTCCGATACCGTTCCAAATCGTCCAAAGGATACAAAATGCTCCAAAAGCGAATACAGTTACAGATAGGATAAATCCTATGATCCATGCCTTCGATGGCACTCTCTCCGTTGGGGAGATCAGATCTTCTGTAATCTGATGATATGTTTTATTCCCTGTAACTAAAGGGGGTCTAATTGGACTTACGTGGCCGCTCATATCTTATTATTTATT
>CALBEE010000199.1 GCA_937927575.1 uncultured Saprospiraceae bacterium
ATAAAATTGAGCAGATAGACCTATTTAATTCCAAAATAGATCTTCCTCATCTAACCAGAAAACTCTATGAAGGCATAGTATCTGGGAAAATCAGTAATGAACAAGAAGGAATACGAGCCATTTACGGTGATACCACACAAAAAAAGAATTATAACAAATTAGAATCAAGATTAAAGAACAGAATATTAAATACATTATTCTTTCTTCAAAACAAGTCTGAAGATCGATCGGAAATGAGAAAAGCTAGATATTCTGTAGCTAGAGATTTTAGTTTAGTTAACATTTTAAGGGATCGTAACGAGAAAAAGAATTCCATAAAAATTGCCATTCGAGCCTACAATAAAGCGATCAAATACGAATTAACCGAGTATGCGATCATGATTGCAAGAAAGCTATATGAGTATTACGGATATAGTGCTCCTTCTAAAAAGAAAATGCTTAAGTATCAAAGTGACATATCGTCATTACAAAAAACATTAGCAGCCGAAATTAAAGCCGAGCACTACTTCACCAAGTTTTCTTACTTATATGTTACTAAAAAATCTAAATTCACAAATGATCAACTAACTGAAATTAAAACTTATGTGGATGATCTAATAGATATTAAATCATCTATTAATAGTTTCAAATTTAATTTAGATAGTTACAATGTAATCACCTCCTACTTTATTTTTATTGATGAATTTGACAAAGCTATTCAGTATTGTGAAGAAGCTTTACAATTTTTCGAATCTAAACCTTACGAAGATAAAGCAACAAAATGGTCACTTCGCAATAGTTTGATTTTAGCTTTCATTGGTAAAAGAAAATATTCCGAAGCTTCTGAATACACTGCGCTGAATTTTGAAATAGTCAAAAAAGGTACTTTCAATTGGTACATGCTGTGTAACTATGAATTTATTCTATTATCAGCTCAACAGGACTATCAAAAACTATATTCCTTAGTACTTGAAGTTACACTTACGAAAAATTACAAAAAATTAATACTCCAACACGAATACTGGAATGTAAATGAAGCATATATAAATTTCCTAATTAGAATGGAAAAAATAGACCCTAATAAAAATAACAATGGTAAGAGATTACGTCCTTTCAGCCTAGCGAGGTTTCTTAATGACGTACCCAAATTCAGTAAAGACAAAAGAGGACTTAATATATCTATATTGATCATCCAGTATTTATTCTTACTGTTAGATAGAAAATACTCTAAACTAATAGATCGATTAGATGCATTAAAGCAATACTCTTATAGATATCTTAAAAATGATGAATCCTTCAGATCCAACCTTTTCATCAAAATGCTCCTCAAAGTGGCGGATGCAGATTTTCATCCTATTGCAGTAGAGCGCTACACGAAAGAAATGAATGCCAAATTACTTGCTAGCACGCAAAGTGCCAATTTCCAATCTACCGAAATAGAAGTAATTCCTTATGAAAAACTATGGGAGATTGTGATGGAGTTATTAGAGAAAAATAGAAGGAAATCTACTTCTTAAATCTATCCTATGCTGGATCCATTAGAATGATGGTATTTCATTACGTTCGATAAGTATGTTGTCGTATTTCTTCGAATTAGGATCTAAGGATTAATCCAAAAACTTATAACAAATGCAATCAGGCAAGTCCCTGACCTCGAATAATGTGATCAGAGACTATTAGCCAGCATTCTAGAATACTAGGGGTAGTTTTTTTACTACTTCTAGTACAAACATAAATGAGTGTCATACTTGATCGATTATCATTTACGAAATTTATATACAGTTAATTTTATTAATTATCATAAATTAATATAAATTATACAATTGATAATCAATATTTTACATTTACATATATAAGACTAAATATACAGTAAATGGATAATCTCATTTCTCTCTGTCAATTGATATATTCTCAAAGAGTAGATAGTATTGTTACTTTTGATAAAAGAAAGCGAAAAGGCAAGACGTGGAAACTTTATGATTCCATCATCAAAGGAAAGATTAGTAATGACGCAGAGGGAATTTCTTTATTATATGGTGAAGGTGGAAGTAAGCACGACTACAATCGACTGAAAGCAAGGTTAAAGGGGAAGTTGCTGAATAATCTTTTTTTTTCTAGAAAACAATAAAAAAGATAATATAGAACTGCAATTTGCCAAATTTAATATAGCAAAAGAATTCAACCTAGTCTATATTCTATACCACAAAAGAAAGAGGGCTCTCGCTATGACTATGGCAGAAAAACTTATAAAAAAAACTATTAAATATGACGAAACAAATTACACCGTCATGCTTTCAAGAATGCTCTTTAACTATTTCAGTATAAGCTCTCCTTCTCGAATTAAAATGAAATACTACAAAGCTATTCTTAATGAAAATCGAAAAATTTTAAATGCGAAAATTCTTGCTAATACCCATTATAATCATGTATCATTTTTGTATTTAACCCAAAAAGCAAAATTCAATAAAGAAGAACTCAATACCATGTCAACCTATGTCGATGAACTTGCTCCAATGTTAAAATCCATTAAAAGTTTCAGATTCAATATGGATACTTATAACATTATAACTTCATTCTATATCCTATCAGAAGATTATGATAAAAGCATAGAATATTGTACTATGGCTCTTGATTTTTTTGATGCCAAACCTTATGACAATAATTCATCAAAATATAATTTCAGAAACAGTTTGATCCTAAGCGCTATCGGTAAAAGAAAGTATGCTTTAGCAGAAAATTATTCCAATGAAAATTTTAAAATTCTAACTAAAGGACTTCATAATTGGTACCTACAATGCAACTATCATTTTATAATATTAGCCGCTCAAGAAAAGTATCAGTCACTGTATGATTTAGTATTAGAAGTCACCTCGATAAAAACTTACAAAAAATTCGCCTTACAAAACGAATTTTGGAATGTAATTGAAGCATACATCCACTTTCTTATCAGAATGAATAAAATAGATCCTAATAAAAATCCATCAAACAAGAATCTTCGCCCTTTCAGTCTTACCCGATTCCTAAATGATGTACCCAAATTCAGCAATGATAAAAGAGGACTTAACATATCCATACTCATCATACAATACCTGTTTCTTTTACTTGATAGAAAATACTCAAAACTCATTGACAAATTAGATGCCTTAAAACAATATTCATACAGATATCTAAAAAATGACGAAACGTTCAGGTCCAATTTATTTATAAAAATGCTCCTCAAAGTAGCAGATGCAGATTTTCATCCTATCGCGGCGGAGCGATATACCAAAGAAATGCATGCCAAATTATTAGCGAGTAATCCCAGTGCCAATTTTCAGTCCACCGAAATTGAAGTGATTCCTTATGAAAAACTCTGGGAGATAGTCATGGAACTATTAGAGAAGAATAGAAATAAGAAAAATTCTTAAGGACTAAAGATGTTGAAGGTTTTGGGAAACCTTCAACATCTTTTACCTGTGATCTGTAATCTTGCAGAGCTCAAGAAACCTTAGATAATATTTCTGCTCTGCAATCTCTCTTTACATTCGCGCTTACAGATCAGAAATAACGGTTACTTAATTGATTCTAAAGCAGCTCTTATAGAACCCTCTTTCAATAATAATGCTTTTGCATTTTCATATGGCAAACCTGTCCTTTCAGCCACTAACTTAGTACCGCGATCTACTAATTTATTATTACTTAGTTGCATATCTACCATACGATTTCCTACTACTCTGCCTAGCTTGATCATCACTGAGGTGGTAAGCATATTGAGTACTAGTTTCTGTGCTGTACCTGATTTCATACGTGTACTTCCTGTCACAAATTCTGGACCCACTGGGACGGAAACAGGAAATTTTGATTGGGCAGCTATAGGACTATCTTCATTACATACGATGCATCCAGTAGGTACGCCTTCCTCATTGCATTTTTGTAATCCCCCTATGACATAAGGCGTCGTACCTGATGCAGCTATCCCTACTACGATATCTTGTTTATTCAATCCATATTCTGATAAATCTTTCCACGCCTGTATAGGATCATCTTCAGCAAATTCTACGGCCTTTCTGATCGCTCCATCACCACCAGAAATAATACCCACTACCCATTCGTGTGGCACACCAAATGTTGGAGGACATTCTGAAGCATCGACAATACCTAGCCTTCCACTCGTGCCGGCACCGATATAAAATAATCGACCTCCATCTTTCATCTGATCGTAAACGGCATCCACTAATTTTTCGATCTGAGACAATTTGGATTGTACCGCTAAGGCCACCTTTTGATCTTCTTGATTAATAGAAGTGAGGAGTTGTGAAGTACTCATCTTTTCTAAATCATTATAGAGTGATTCCGATTCTGTAGTTTTAATCATAGTATTTTTTCTTTTCTGCTGACGACTTTTCTTTTACATTCACATAAGCCAAAATATATTTACTCAGACAGATTAATTTCACTCTTTACAGAAGAGATTAACCATAGTCCAATGAATGTTATCAGTCCATTAAGTGCTATAATAGTAGAACCAAAAGTAAAGCCTCCTAACCAAGACTCCGAGTTGGAATTAATGACATAAGCAATGATAGGCGATACTACACATATAGGAATTACTAAATGATCTTTGATAGTTCGCTTAGTATAAATACCGAACAAAAACAATCCTAAAATAGGCCCATAAGTATATCCAGCGAATTTAAAAATCTGATTGAGTATGGAAGCATTTCCTAATTTTTCTGTCAATAAAATCGTTGCTAATAGTATCAAAGAAAATCCTACATGCACTATTAATCTCGTTCGCTTTAATTCGCTTTCCGTCCTTCCTTTCTTACCGAAATCTAAAAAGTCTAAACAAAAAGTAGTAGTCAAAGCGGTCAAAGCAGAATCTGCAGAAGAGTATGCCGCGGCAATTAATCCTAAAATAAATACGATTCCAATAATCGATGGCAAATGATTTAATGCAATAGTCGGATATAACTGATCTCTTGCCTCTGGTATCATTACTCCTTCTTTAGCGGCGTAGATATAAAGTAATGCTCCTAAAGCCAAAAAAAGAATATTAGCAAATATCAAAATGAAACTAAATGTAAATATGTTTTTTTGCGATTCACCGAGGGTCTTACAAGTCAGATTTTTTTGCATCATATCTTGATCCATTCCTGTCATAACTATCGCAATCAGAGCTCCTGAAATAAATTGTTTATAAAAATTATTAGGATCACTCCATCCAGTATCAAAGTACCACATCTTAGAATACTCACTTTCTTGAATTATATCTATCAGGCCAGATACATTAGTGTCCATGGCTTGCATGATGTAGTAGATCGTCATAATGACTGCACTCAACATACAAATCGTCTGAAGCGTATCCGTAACTACAATAGTCTTTATACCTCCACTAAAAGTATAAACCCATATAAGCAAAATAGTAATCAGCACTGTCCAAAAAAATGATACTCCCAATGGATCCATCAGAAATTTTTGGAGTACGATGGCCATTAAAAACAACCTCAGTGAAGCACCTACAATCCTGGAAAGAATAAAATAAGCGGATCCAGTTTTATGCGAATATTCTCCAAATCGAGCACCCAAATAACTGTAGATAGTAGATACTCCTAATTTATAATAGATAGGTAATAAGACTGTAGCTATAAAAAGATATCCCAAGAGGTAACCAAAAACCATTTGCATGTAAGAAAAGGCCTGATTTACGCCTCCACCACCGACAGCACCTGGGCTAGATATAAAAGTAACACCAGATAGACTCGCACCGATCATACCAATAGCCACTAATAACCATGGAGAACTTCGTTTAGCTGTAAAAAATGTTTCGGTATCTGCTTTTCGCGAAGTAAACCAAGAGACTGCCATTAGCAATAAAAAGTATAGTACGATGACCGTAATAATGGTAGTAGGACTAATATTTCCCATTTGAGGATGAAGTTGATTAGAACTGTGAATATACGCGTTTCGTTTTGGGG
>CALBEE010000200.1 GCA_937927575.1 uncultured Saprospiraceae bacterium
AGTGAAGTAAATTCTGGCGTATCAGGATCCTGACAAATGATTAATTCACTTTCACCTGATGATGATGTATTACTCGCCAAACATTCAAATTCTGGTGGACATGCAGTTTTTAATATAGTAAGGTATACATTACTACTAGAATGTTCGTAACATTCACTTGCAGTGGTAGATAGTCTTGAAGATCCTATTTGTACATCTAAATCTCCATCATAATTAATACCATAGACTCTTTGTTCGTCCAAACCACTTCCTTCGAATTCGAATGAGGAAGTATAGCTTACTTCTTGTACGATTTCGTTTTCGTCCGTAATCAAATATGCATAATTATCACCCGCTGGAATATTAAGATTATTAGTAAGAGCAATGATGTCAGAAATGCCATCTGTAGGACATATCGATACCTCTGAAGTATTATCACCTGTCGATGTAGTAGTCACTGCGCATTCGTAGGGAGGAATACATGCCGTTTTCAACACAGTCAAATAGTTGGTGCTACTCGAATGTGAGTAACATCCAATCGCTGTTGTGTTCATTCTGTTTTGACCAAATTGGACATTGAGACTTTCGTCAAAATTGATTCCATATACACGCTGCTCGTCTAGGTTGGTTCCTTCAAAATTGTAAATGCTACTATAGACTACGTCTTGTACGATTTCGTTTTGGTCGGTGATCAGATAAGCATAGTTGATACCAACTGGGATGAATAAATTGTTATCTAGATCTATCCAGTCATTTTCCCCATCGGTAGGACAAATTTCTATTAGAGAAATTCCATTGGATGAAGTACTGGTTTCTAGACATTCATATTCAGGAGGGCATGCTCCTTTGGTAATCGTTAAGTATGTATTGGCATCTGAGTGGATAAAACATTCCGTAGCGGTAGTAGACATTCTGTTTTGACCGATTGAAGCGTTAAGGTTTCCGTCATAACTGATACCATAAACCCTTTGCGTTTCTGCACTTGTGCCTTCAAAGTCATAAGAATCCTCTAAAACCACTTCTTCCAGGATTTCATTTTCATCAGTAATGAGATAAGCATAGTTAGTACCTACTTCGAGTGTACTAGTATTACTTAATGCGATAACATCAGAATCGCCATCAGATGGACAGATATCAATACTAGCTAAACCATTGCTACTCGTAGAAGAGGACTCACATAGATCGTCGCTTATTACAATAGCAGTACCAAATTCCCCACTGGCCCATAATTGATTAAAAGAAAGGCAATAGAATACAACATATTGGTAATCATTGATATCAATTCCATCTGGTACATCGAAGGTAATAGCACCATTAAAATGATTGATATCTGATAGATTGGCTATTTCTACTGCTCCTGATATATTCAGTGCATTGTTGAGATATATCCGTACATCTGGGCCTGCAGGTGTATCGTAATCATCTGACAAACGCATTTGTAGGTCTCCATTATCGAGTTCTTCTAAGAATGCAGTACCATCTATGACATAATTTTCGTCCATCAGAGGGGCTTCACGTTGTAATACAACTGATTGACTCCATGCTGAGCTTGATGCAATGACTAATAATAGGGCAAATAATATATGTTTTTTCATAGGTATTGTTGGTTTCAGACCGATTTAGACATGAATAGATACCTTACCATTACTGTGATTGTCATCAAATGGTTGCTAGTGTATTAGGTTTGCTTTGAATTTATTATTAGAGACATTCGTATATCGAAAATAGAATGTTAGGGTATATAGGAGTTGGATTACACACAGTGATTTTTAGAAACTTAAGGTCGCAGACAGGGAAGGTTTGAAGTCATACGTAGTAGGATATAGCGACTTTTTACAGTTCGGTAGGACTATTCTACAGTTCGTCAATTCCTATTTCTAAAAAGTATTATGCTGATCTATATTTGAATCATAATCTATAAGTTATGACAAGAATATTAATACTCAGCTTCTTTTACTTGATCACTTTTAGTGTATTCGGCCAAACTACAATTAGCGGCACTATCATCGACAAGAAAAAATTACCAATCATTGGTGCTTCTGTATTTATTCAAGATACCTATGACGGAGGTATTACAGATTTGGATGGAAAATTTTCTTTTACCACAACGGAACAAGGAGAAGTGAAATTGGTGGCTAGTTACTTAGGCTATGAGACCTATTCGCTTAATATAGATGTAGACAAGGCTAATGTATTAAATATTGTGATGAGAGAATCGGCAATGTCATTAGATGCTGTTGAGATTACGGCTAGTACTTTCAAAGCGGGTTATCTTTTAAAGCCCATCGATATAGGTGAGTTAAAGGCATCCTTAGAAAAATTTAATTCTATTTGTAAGAAAAGGATGCGGTGGATTTTGTGGCCTTGTTACTAGCATAGTAAATGCTAGTAACAAGTTCGTATCGAGAAAGAATTAAAGTCAAATTTGAAGATCGATTTAAAGTTTTAGAGTGAGTGAACTTTCTTTAGTCTATAAAGAATCTAAGATTGCTTTTATAGTACTGAAGAGGGTATAGCTTATCCCATTGATCAATCGCTTGAGTCTATTGCTGAGGCATTGGATCCATCTGTTTTTCATAGTGTAAATAGAAGCCAAATTGTTAATATAGATTTTATCTTTGAGGTGTGGGCTTATAATAATTGTCGACTAAAGGTTTCGATTATCGGATCAGAAGATCGAGACATCGTAGTAGCAAGAGAACGCGTTAAGACATTCAAAGAATGGTTTGGCTAGAGGTGGTTAGTGTAATCATGGTTTCATTTTTATTTGGTAATACAAACGAAAACTATGAAAGAGACAACTTTTAATCGCACGGAATTAATAATTTCGATGGAAAGAAAGATGCTAAGTGCAATGTTAGAATCGGATATTATTAGTTTAGATAGGTTAATGCACAAAGATCTCCTTTTCAATATCCCCACTGGACAAACAATAACCAAGGAACTAGATCTAGAAAACTATAGTTCTGGTAATATGAAAATAGTAAGTATTCAATCAAGTAATCAATCTGTAAAAATAATTGATGACACTGCTGTTGTTTCTACTACGATAGTAATGAAAGGAGCGTTTATGAAAAATAATTTAGATGGAACATATCGAATCATTAGAGTTTGGAAGATGTTTGGAAATGCTTGGAAAGTAATAGCTGGAAGTAGCATTAAATTTTGAGTTTTAAAATAAAGAGTAAAAACTGATGAATCAATTTTGAGTTGATACTGATAGATCAGAGATCGAGTTCAATTTTTTCCTTACTTCTGAAAAGACATTTTATGGTCACGAAATTCTATATTAAATTGAATCACTTTTGATCAAGCAGGCAGTTTTATAAATAGATAAATCTAGAAAAAGTGAATGAAAAACTGTCTTTGAATTGAGGTTGAAAAACCATTCTTACTTCTAAATATGCCTATGTTTTAAATAAAAAATTGAGTGTCGCAATAGTATATTTGATTAACAGCAACTGGCTTCCCCTTCTTGATCGAAAGGCATGGATCGGCCACATCCTTCAAAGATGCCATAATGGGAATCCCATGATCCGTAGAATTCAAAGTGATTGGCAAATCTAGTATCGTGCAACATCTTATAAGAATTACCGCAAACAGTGATGACTTTACCTTTTGGAAAGTTATGGTGATCATCTAGATCAAAAGCAGTAGGGTTATTTTTGATAGTGCCTTTATAGGATACCGCTTGACCATAATCTTCACAATCTTCTTCGAGACCTTCTATTTTAAATAGTCTATAAGTCACCGAGAAAAATTGGATGTCGCCACATTTTTCGATCAGTTCATCATTTTCGATTGTAATTGGATTATTTTTTACCGAGCGAGGATCTGTAAAGCCAGCGGTACGTGCTTTTTTAAGGAAGTCGTTCCAATATAGGGCTCCACTTAGACATTCACCCCATAGTATAGGATCATCTTGTAATTCAACACTGATTCGACGATCACTATATACATCGCTGAAATACATTTCTCCTCCTGGCTTTAGAAGTTTATAGACATCTCTTAAGACCTTATCTTTGTCGGTAGCCAGATTAATGACACAATTAGAAATAATAAGATCAAAACTTTCAGGCTCTAATTCCAACTCATCCAGTTTTTCAATATTACCTTTTACGAATTTGGTGTTAGCATACTTATATCCAAACACCTCAGCATGATGATCAATATACTTATTGGCTACAGCAAGCTGTTCATTAGTCATGTCTACTCCTACTACTACACCTTCTTCACCAACGAGTTGTGCGGCAATATAGCAATCTCTACCACTGCCAGAACCTAAATCTAAAATCTTGAGCCCATCCAATTGTGCAGGAATAGCCAATCCGCAGCCATAATATTTCATCTGTACCTCTTCATGCACGTTCTTCAAAGCATTGAGAATATGTTCTGGAGGTGCCTCAAGGGTACAACACGCATTGGTTTTCAAGTCATTAGAGGATTGAAGTTCTTTGCCGTAGTACTCTTTTACTTCTTCGTGTTTGTTGCTCATAGTATGAATTGTGTCCACAAAGTTAACAGTATTGTTCAAAGTAAGTTGGATATAATTGAAATTATTAGGGTCTGAGAGAGGACAGAGGGATACAGATGGGCTAATTGTAGTATTCTATTATGCACCTAATTTCATGTCTTAAAGACTAATTTTACAAATTATTTCCATCAAAAAGTTAAAGTAGAAATGTGTGTGTATGGAGTAATTGCCTAAGTCATACAATCAATAAAATTTTGATGAAGTAAGAATTGAAAAAAAATGCAGAGCTATAAAGAATAGTTTTGAGAAAAGTCGAATGCACGAAAAGGTTTGAGGATGATTACAGCGATAATTTTTAAAATAATATAGTTGATTGAATATGAAATTCGAAAATACAATGAGTCAGATATTCAATGAAGAATTAATGATACCATTACACGATTGATAATGGTCTGAATTATTAATTAGTTTCAGTTCTTGATATTGAATTAAAAAAAATACCATCAAGAAATGAATCTTGATGGCATTTTTAATATGGTTTATGTATTGAATTCTATACTTCTCCTGCAACGGCTTCACTTACATTGATGATATGATCTCCAACTTTCTCCAATGATGAGAATATGTTATTGTAGATCATCGCAGATTGTACATCATATCCATCAGAACCTAAGTTGTTAAGATTATTCTTACGTAGGCTGTTTCTGAATTTATTGATGTCTCTTTCTACCTCCATAGCTTCATCAGTATTGACATCATTATAATGATCCATGTTTAGATTTTTATTCATGATGGCAAATGCCTTATCGATCAATTCAGTCATTTCATTTAGACTGTTTCTTTGCTCTGGAGTAAAGTATTGCTTGTTTTCATTTTTAGTCTCTATAGTCTTTGAGATTTGGAAATAGATGTCTCCAATCCTTTCCAGGTCGTTACAGATATTTAAAATACTTCTTAACTTGACACTTGTCCTAGGAGTGATTTCACTATTTGATAATTTAGTGATGTATTCTGTAATCTCTATTTCCATACGATCAGTAATCTCTTCGTACTTAAATAGCTTTTTGTGTAGTTTAGCTTGCTTCTTTGGTTCTGTTGAATTGATTAACTCAGAAGCGAATCCAGACATTCTGCTAGCTACTTCACCAAAGTGCGCAGTTTCCTTTTGCAACTCTACAGTCGCTAATTCAGGAGTTCGTATTCCGGCAGAAATAAATTTCAATCTATGTTCATCATCTACACCTGCTTTTTCTGGTACGGTTTTGATAGCCATCTTCACCAACCAGTTGACAAATGGAAGCATAAGCAATACATTCAAGATATTGAATGTGGTATGGAATGCAGCCAATTTATATGTATTCATAATGTTGTCTTGATCTAGATTTTCTTGCTTGATCTTGATACCTTTTTCGAAAATATCAGAGAAACTATCTACAAATCCACTTAACATAGTGAGGATCCAAGGCAATAGGATAATCATCCAAGTCACCCCAATAATATTGAATAAAGAGTGAATTCTTGCAGATCTTTTAGCATTAGTATTACCTACTAAAGATGCAATCTCAGCAGTAATAGTAGTTCCGATATTTTCACCTAGAATCATTGCGGCAGCTACTTCTAATGGTAACCATCCAGAATAAACCAGCGTCAAGGTAATCGCCATGGCGGCACTTGAAGATTGAACCACTACAGTAACCAATGCTCCTACGAATACGAATAATACTCTAGAGAAAAATCCGTAATCTGCGATACTTTGGATCCAAGCTAAAGCGTCAGTATTTCCTTTAAGATCTGGTACTGCTCCTTTAAGGTAGGTAAGTCCTAAGAAGAGAATCGCAAATCCAATTACAAATTCTCCCCAATACTTGAATTTACCTTTTTTAGAGAATAACATCGGTACGCCAATCGCAAACAATGGTATCGAATATGCACTAAGCTTCATCTTAAAGCCTAATAGTGATACAATCCATCCTGTTATTGTAGTACCAATATTGGCACCCATCATGATTCCAGCAGATTCGACAAGTGTCAATAGTCCAGCATTTACAAACGATACAGTCATAACGGTGGTTGCCGATGATGATTGTACTAATGCGGTCGTTAAAAAACCTGTCCCTACACCGAGGAATCTATTTTTTGTCATATTTCTGAGGATGTTTCTTAATTGTGATCCTGCTGCACGCTGGATACCATCACTCATCATTTTCATACCGTAAACAAAGAATGCTAATGCACCGATTATTTGTATTACGTCCCAAAATCCGAATTCCATAATTTTTGGTTTTAGTTGTTTTTGTAAAGTTGATTATATATTAAAAGTGTAAATCCATTTGTAGACGATATGTCAGCTGATCATTGCTAAACTCACGATCACGGTAAGTTACATCAGTTTGTAGTTTTAATTTGTGTCCAACGATAAATTTATTTAAACCCAATGTATATCTATTATCCTTCTGATCCACAACTTCTTCCGGTGTAATTGCAGTGTACCTTGCAGCAATTTCGTAATTATTGGCAAACATATAGCCAGCTTGCATGCTGATACCAGATCCTGTATAGTAAGTGTCGATTATAGCTCCGTTTTCTATTACTTGTGGTGTGTCACCCGATGATTTCTTATCGGCAAACTCTGCCATTACCGAGAATCCTTGGTATTTAAACATTAGATCTACAAAAACAGTATTTAGATCTAATAGATTATCTTCATCACTAACAGTGATAAAACTTCCATTTTGACCTCGGTCTTTACCTGCTCTCTTGTTAACATCATAAGATACACCTAAAGATAGTTTTGGAGATGATTCTCTCTTTATTGATGATCCAATGTAATCTCCTTTAGATGCGAATTTTCCGAAAGGCAAAATCTCTCCTCTAAACGTATATCCAAGTCCACCAACGTTTCCTGCAGTTACGTTTCTTCCTTCACCTTGGTATACCACAGCTATTAATTTAGTGTAGATATTTCCTGAAGGATTGGCTGTATGGATTATGTGCAGACCAAAATCACGGTCGATATTATATCTAGAATTCACTCTAGAGCGATCTACAAATTGTAGATTACCAGATGAGATCACACGCTCTCGATTTCCTGGAAGTTTTCCTTGGCCAAATTTCACAGCCCAGTTTTTATTAAATTGGTATTGAACCCATGCATCCAGTATGTATCTTGGAGCATTGCTAAATTCGCTAGTTCCACCTCCACTTTGATCACGATTGGATAGACCTACTTCAAATTTGTACTTGAGTTTTGGTGTATAAGCATAGCCATCAAACTTGAATCGTGCTCTTCTGATCAAAAAGTTAGTTTCTGGATTTGCAAATGAACCTCCTAATTCTTCGTCTTCTTTTGTCCAGGTACTTGTGACTAGGTTTTGAAAACGCATTCCAAATTTCATAGAGAAGGTAGAATCTGCGGCCATGATATTGATAAGACCTTTACCAAATTTTGGTGCAGTTACAGATTGCGCATAGGACGCGCATAGAAAGCATGATGCTATGATCATACTCATTAGCGATTTTTTCATCGGACAATTATATGGTTTGTAAATAAAATTATTTACCGCTTCTCTTTTAAATATACTACTACGAAACTGAAAGAGAGTGGCTGATATTCGACCGAATACTTTTATCTAGGTCGGCTCATCGAAATATGATGCAAAATTATTCAACCAATGTTAACTCAATGTTATGTGTTTTCATTCTGTGTTAATTTAGTGTAATTCGTAAACTGTCTACAATTAGGCAAGAATAAAGATGGCGCTTGTCCGTTGCGCTTTTCTCTATCCTTGCCGTAATAGTAGTACTGCAAATGTAAAAGGCAGTTGTAAAGTGCTAATTAGCTTTATGTTACCTTATTGTTAGGAAATATCTTGTGAGGCTTAAATGGGTAACATCTTATAGGTAATGGATGAATATCAACCAATTTGAAGCATTCCATAATGGTTTACCCATTGATGGAGGGTGTACTTCTCATTGAAATAAGAATAAATGATAATTACCTAATATCATGGATAGGCTGATTAAGTCCAATCATCATGATATTTGAATGATCTATCTATTAGATCTTTATAGGCTTTAAATTCTAGAATGTATTGATATTAGATACATTGAGTATACCAAGTCACTAGATTTTAAACCATATAAAGTAAATACCCTAATACGGCAGATCCGAAGACAATCCACATTACACTGATTTTCTTAGGTCCAAATATGGCTGCTGCACTTAATCCCGCGATTACAAAGCTTCTCCAATCGATTAATGACTCTTTGGCCATAGAAAATAGGACGGCTACCATTACTGCAACGGCGGCAACATTTACACAATCCAAAAAGTAACCTAAGACCTTAGATTTTCTCATTTTAGGAACCAATGGATTCAAAATCCAAACGAATAAGAAAGAAGGTAAAAACATACCGAAAGTGGCAGCGACAGCGCCAGAGATTCCGCCCAATTGATACCCGATAAATGTGGCAGTGGAGAGTACTGGGCCTGGAGTAAATTGTCCAATAGCAATGGCATCCATTAATTCGGGTCTGCTGAGAATGCCACTAGTGACAAGTTCTGCATCTAAGTATGCAAATAAAACATATCCACTTCCGTATAAAATGGCTCCAACCTTGAGAAAGCTCAAGAAAATCTTCATGCTAGATAGCTTGACTAATGCGCCTTGAAAAAAGAAGAGCGGTACTATGGACGTCACCTTTCCAGTATTGACTACAGATTTAAAATAGAAATACATCGTTCCTATAATGCCCGCAGATAGCAGAGCAATGATCTCATTCACTCCCATGAGACTGGCAGCAATTGTTAATATGCCTAAAATGGCTAGTTCGAAACCTTTTAAGGCTTTTTTGCCAAGTTTATAGATAGCAGAGGCAATTAGTGCAAGGACAGCAGGCTTGATGCCTAATAAAAATGGCTCTACTGCTGGTAATTGTCCATAGGTCACATACAGATATCCTAGAATGGCAGTGATTACGACAGCTGGAAATATAAAGCATGTGCCCGCAACAAATAGTCCAGGCACTCCAGCTCGTTCATGGCCACAATGCATGGTCATTTCTGTACTGTTTGGACCTGGTATAAGATTAGTGGCGCCCATGAGATCTAGGAAATGTTGACGATCCATCCATTTTCGTTTCTCTACAATTTCATCTTCCATCATGGCGACATGAGCGGCTGGGCCTCCAAATGCGACTAATCCAAGTCTAAAAAATACACTTGCTACTTCTCCTAGATTTGACTGCTTACTCATTATAGATAGTTGGTGTTTTGGTTTGATTGTATGCTTTGCAAAAATATTATTAATACCCATATATAAAATGCGACTTTATATATAATTGTTTGCAATACGCTTGAATTAACTCGATTATTAACATTGAAGTAATATAAGTATACCTATCTGAGCATTTTTTTTTTAAATATTACAAACTTCTGCGCACCTTTCGCATCTTGCGGTGTTATTGAGAATACCATGAAATTTTACCCAACAGATACGCCCTCTTTTCTAGAGTTTGACAAGATCATTACCTTGTTGAAAAAGGAGTGCTTTGGTGAGCCAGCTCAGTTATATTTTGAGAATATCGAAATACTCACCAGACCTAATCCGATAAGAAAATTATTGGATCAGACCGCAGAATTAAAAAAGACGATAGAAGATTCTGAGCCATTGCCTATACATGCTTACCAATCTATTAAGCAAGAAGCCCACTTATTACGTACAGAAGGTTATGTGCTAGATATTGACAGTATACAAGCGATTCATAATGTCATCAAAATGGGATTGGCCATTGATTATTATTTCCGTGATTTCAAAAGACAGAGAACTTATACGCAGCTTTTTGAGATTTGTGGATCCATCAATATTAATCCTGGACTGAGTGCAGAGATAGATAGAGTATTAGATGACGAAGGTAATGTACGTCCTGATGCTTCAGTCGAGCTGAGTCAAATATCGAGTAGAATTCGTAAGAAAGAAAGAGAGCTAGATAGTACTTTTAAGCAAGTAGCAGATCGTGCCAAAAAATCAGGATACCTATCGGATACGGTCGAAAGTTTAAGAAATGGTAGGAGAGTATTGACTGTAGCGGCGGAGCATAAACGTAAAATCGGTGGTGTGATCCATGATGAATCGGCTACTGGAAAGACGGTTTTTCTAGAACCTTTAGAAGTGCAAATGATCAATAATGAGATTGTAAATTTGTATGCTGATCGAAGAAAAGAAATTTATAAAATTTTGTCTTTACTCTGTAGTGAGATTAGACCTTATGCCGATGATATATTAGAGATTGAAAAAATCGTTACGCAATTAGATATTATACATGCTAAGGCTAGATTAGCCATTATTCTAGATGCAGACAAACCGGAGATAGTAGGAAAGCCATCTTTTGGTTATAGCAAGGCATATAATCCAGTTTTGTTTATTAAGAACAAAAAACTAGGAATTCCTACGATTCCTTTTGATTTAAATCTTCATGGACCCAATAGAATATTAGTATTGAGTGGTCCCAATGCAGGAGGAAAGTCAGTCACTTTAAAGACCACAGGGATATTACAACTCATGGTTCAATCGGGTATGTTGATTCCTTGTGACCCCAATAGTAAAGTTGGAATATTTGATAGCATTTATACCGATATTGGAGATCAACAATCTATGGAAGATGATTTGAGTACTTATTCGAGTAGGCTCAAAAACATGAAGTATTTTTTGGAAAATGCAAATGAAAAAAGTCTGATTTTAATAGATGAATTTGGATCAGGTACGGACCCTAATGTAGGTGGAGCTATTGCAGAATCTATTTTGCGCCAACTTAATTTTAATAAGACCAATGGAGTAATTACAACCCATTACTCTAATTTGAAATATTTTGCTTTTAAAACGAAAGGTATACTCAATGGATCGATGGAATTTGATACCGAAAGTATTAGGCCGACGTATCATTTGATAGTAGGTAAACCAGGTAATTCTTTCGCATATGAGATCGCTGAAAAAACGGGTTTAGATCCAAGAGTTATTAAATATGCTAAAACTAAAACAGGGAAAAACGAGAAAGCGATTGACGAGTTGTTGATAAAATTGCAAGAAGAGAAAAAGTCATTAGAATCGCGGATCAATAAGTTAGAAGAAAATGAGAATAAGGTGGATCGTTTAATGAAAAATTATAACGAACTACACAAGGAATTAGAGTTTCGAAGGAAGAAAATCAAATTGAGTGCTAAAGAGCAAAGCTTGTTTACGATTGGACAAGAAAATAAAGAGTTGGATGCGGTGATAAAACAACTTAAGGAAGCCAAGGACTTAGAAAAGGCTAAGGAGATAGCTAAGACTTATAAAACGAAAAGAGAAAAAGTAAGGGGCGAAATTCATAAGTTAAAAGACGAAGTATATTATCAAGATAAGTTTGATCCGACGACATTAAAAGAAGGAGATTTTGTAAAGATGCGAACTGGAGATAGTATTGGTAGTATCTTATCTATTCGAAAAAATAAGGCGGAAGTGCGCATGGGTATTATGACTATGTCTGTTCCTTTAAGAGAATTGATTCCTGCTAAGGAGCCTATTGCTACTAATGATTCTCGAAGAATTGTAATGGATATTCCTAATCGCGAACGCTTCGAAACTAAGTTGGATGTAAGGGGATATACTAAAGCTGATACTTTACATGCTGTGCAAGAATTTATGGATCGAGCACTTCTCACTAATGAAGCTAGTCTCACTATAGTGCATGGAATAGGAAGTGGTGTGCTGCGTAAAGCTGTTTTATCCAAGCTAAAAGAGTATCCAGATATTTTGGAAGTATCGCACCCAGAAGAACAGTACGGTGGCTTAGGTGTGACTTATGTAAACTTGTAGAAGAGATGAAGTCGTGATAGCCCTACAGGCTATAAGTTTTGATTCTGATTAAGATGGAATGATATTCCATCTTAAAAGTGTGTCAGCCCTTCTGGCTGGAGTAAAAGAGAAGGTGAAATCAAGTTTAGAACTGCTACTAGGAAAATCTTGGATTAAGATTGAATGTATAAAAAGCAAGTTTACATTAGTTTGGAACATCAAGAAATGCCTGAAGGGCATAGACATTCTATATTATGGTGCAACCATAATATAGAGTACATCTCCATAGCAGTAGCCTGAAGGGCTGCCACCAGAACAAATACCCCGGCACAAAGACGTACACTGTGATAGCCCTACAGGCTATAAGTTTTGACTATGATTAAGATGGAACGATGTTCCATCTTAAAACTGTGTCAGCCCTTCAGGCTGGAGATACAGAGAAGGTGAAATCAAGTTTAGAACTGCTA